>CALMAB010000025.1 GCA_937858325.1 uncultured Acetobacteraceae bacterium | reverse complement strand
TTGGTAGTGGGATTTCAGCCTGCTGAGCCGGTGCGGGGGGCAGCACGTCCGGTGTGCGTGCTGGCGTTGGCGGCGATGTCTCAGCCTGCTGAACCGGTGCGAGTAGGGACACGTCCGGTGCGGGGGCTGGCATTGGTGGCGGTAGTTCGGCTTGCTGAGCCGGTGCGGGCGGCGGCACGTCCGGTGCGGGGGCTGGCGTTGGTGGCGGGGTCTCAGCCTGCTGAGTCGGTGCGGCCGGAGCAATCGGCGCGGCGGTTGCCTCAATCGGAGCGGGCGGCTCCGACGCCGGTCCTGCCGGCCCTTCTTCCGTGACAACCTCTACCAAGAGCGGCCCCGATGCATCTGTCGGCGCCTGCAACGTTGGAAAGATCAGCAAGGACAGGAACAACGTCAGGTGCAGCGCGAGTGAGAGCAAGGCCAGCCAGCCCAGCGTTTCGCGCCGGTGCATACGCACCGCCAGCCGTTGGCTGCTGCTCAGCATTGATCGGACCGGACTGAACGGCGCTTCATCCCATGATGCGTTCCTATGCGAGACCAACGATCTGAGCGGAAAGACGGAGCCGGCCCTTATCCGGCATGGTGGTGCGTCCTCCTATCGCTGCGATGGCAGGCTGCCCTTCCGGCAGGTTGGCTGTGGAGCTTCCGGTCCAGAAACACGTCCCGGCTGTCATCAAGGACCCCTCCGTCATCCACGTTGCATAATGTTACACATTGTAGCATATGTGGTGGATGCTTGTCTCGCCGGCTGTCGCGGCAGCCTTGTCGCGCCGGCCAAGAGCCCACGCACCAAGGCCAGCTTGCGTTGCGCGGGGCCGAGCGCTACAGGTTGTAGTGTTACGCGGGACGGTGTTCCATGGATGAAAGCCTGCCTGACCTCGGCGAACTTGAGCTCGAAGTCATGCAACTTGTCTGGAACAAGGGTGAGGTCACGGCCGAGCAGGTCCGAGAGGAGCTCACCCGGAATGCCAAGGAGTCAACGGTGCGGACAGTCCTCAAACGGCTTGAGGACAAGGGGTATGTGACCCACAGCGTCGATGGCCGGACCTTCGTCTTCCGTGCTGTACATGCACGCCCGCAAGTTGCGGCGCGGGCGGTCAAGCGGATCATCGACTGGTTCTGCAACGGTTCGGTGGACGACGTGCTGGTCGGGATGGCTGACGCGCGCATGTTGGAGCCCCGCACCCTGGAGCTGCTCGCGAAACGGATCGAAGCGGCGAAAAGGCGCAACTGATGCTCGGCATCCTGGGGGAAGCGGCGCTCCGCAGCCTTCTTCTCGCCGGTGTCGTCCAGTCTGTTCTTTGGCTGCTGCGCGTCCGGCAAGTCCAGGTGCTGCTGGCAACATGGACCATCGTCATGGCGGCATCGACGGCGATGCCCGTGCTCCTGCAGTTCACCCCGCTGCGCCTCCCGCTTGACCCGGCGCTTCCAGGAACGCTGATCGATGGCGCGGCCGACCTGCTGCAGCAACCCTCGTCGCAGGCGCCTCCGGGTGATGTGGTCGTCGAGTTCCGAACGCAGTCTTCCCTGACATGGCTGGAAACCGCCTACATCGTCGTCGGCTCCGGCATCGGTCTTCGCGTCATCCTCGGCGTCGGCCTGTCGTTCCGGTTGCTGGCCAGGGCGGTCCCGGTTCGCCCGGAGTGGGCGGCGGGGCACCGTGTTCGGATCAGCCGGGACATCGCGGGGCCTGTGACGATAGCCCACGTCATCCTGTTGCCGACCGACGTCGTGGACTGGCCTGCCGAAATGCGCCAGGCCGCCCTGGCCCATGAGCGAGCCCATGTCGCGCGGTGGGACTTCGCGACGCTGATCGTGTCGCAACTGAACAGGGCCTTGTTCTGGTTCAATCCCCTGTCGTGGTGGCTCCATCGCCGGCTCGTCACGCTGACCGAACTGGCCAGCGACGATCAAGCGATCGCCTCGACACGCGACCGCCTGGGATATGCCGAAATCCTGCTTGAGATGGGCCGGCGTTCGGGACCCTTGTCCCGAGGCCCAGCCATGGCGCGGCCTTCCACCCTGCCCTACCGCATTGATCGCATACTCCTGCATGAGGCGCTGCCCCAGTGCGTCAGCCGACCGCAGCAGGCGTTTCTAGTGGCCGGGATGGCCGGCCTGTCGCTTGCGGTCGCGAGTCTGGGCCGTGGCACGGGCTATGACCCGGCCATGACGCTGCTGGCACAGCAGCAGGACACGCGGGACGACCGTGTGATCGGCCCAACACCGAACGACGCCGACGGAGGCGATAGCGGGAGACAGTGGGGCGCGGCGCAGCAAGCGCCTTTCCAAGGGGGGTCATCGACGACCACCGTGCCGCAGTTCGCCCCGGAGACCGAGGGTGAGGCCCAGTCCCACTCGCCCGTTTCCCTACAATCGGCTCCACTCCCTGCCACCGCGGCCCAGCCTCGCCCCGCGGCTACACTGCCGCCTCGGCGCCCGGCGTCCCGGAGCTTGACGAAGAAGGCGTCTGTTCCCCCGCCAGCACGCGCGCCGGGGCGGCCGGTCCAAGTCGCCGGCGGCCAGGGAGAGAAGACCGGGTCAGGTTCTCAGGCGCTCAGCCCTCAGGAGACGCCTTCGCAGATCGCCGGCAGCCCCGACGCGACGAGCAGGACGGGCAGCCCGGCCGATCACGGAGGCTCCTCCACGCTTAACCACCAGATTGCCTATGGATTTCCGTTTCCTTCCCCCCGCCCGGTTCCCGAAACGTACTTGGGTAACAACCCGCTTGCCCGCCAGGTTGCCTATGGATCTCCGTTTTCTCCTCCTCGTCCCGATTTCGACGCGATCGTGGGTAGCACCTGCACCGGCACCGTCGCGGTCGGGCTGAGGTCGTGGCGAACCTCGCCGGGCAAACAGCCCGAGGTCGTCGCGGGGCAGACGATACCGGCCCAAGCCCAATTCTTCCGCAAGGACAATGGCACGCCCTGGGTGCGGTTCAACGTTTTCGGACGACTGCTCGACTTGCCGGTGCGGTTCGCCCGAAGCGGGATGACGTGGACCGGTGAATATGGGATTCCCTACACGGTGCGGGCCGCGGGTGGGAACCGTCTTGCTGGCCTTGCAGCACTGATCGCCGGTGACAGCGCAACAGTCGAACTTGCCTGCGTGAAGGCGGCCCCTCACCTGCTTAGAAGCTACCAATGATGCGCAACTGAAGACGGCATCTGCCGACAACGCTGGCGCAGGTCTGATACCCCGACGCAGTTGGTCCGCGGCGTCACTCCCATAGCTGGCGTTACCAGTTGAACAGCAATTTCCCACTCACCCATGTTGACCAGTCACCGCTGCCGGCATTGCAGGACAATGTCCGTTTTGCTTACCACAAGCTCCAATGCGGAACGGCAGCCTTCCGCCAGAAGTGTGACCCGCATCGGTAAGTGGCATGGTTTAGGCAGGGCTAAGTGGCACCGATGACCAGGGTGCTGCGGGCGGCCTCGACGACATCCGCGGTCAGCGACGACAGCTCGTTGATCTTCATCACCCGCTCAACCTGAGCGAACAAGCGTTGCAGCAGGCGGAAGTTGTCGCCGGTGACGCGGACAACCGCGGCGATGGCCTGCGCGTCGGTGAACTCGTCCTCATCCATCTCCAGGCCCAGCTTCTTCCAATGGCGCTGGAGGACGAAGACCAGCTCCTCTTTCTGCAGCGGCCGGTACTCGTGGGCGAAGCCGACCCTGCTGTAGAGCTGCGGGTAGCGCGACATGCGCTTCTCGATGCCGGGCATCCCGGTCAGGATGACGCCTATGGCATTGCGGTCGAACTCGTCCCGGAGCCATTCAAGGCACGCCGCGTTCAGCCGCTCCGCTTCATCGACCACGACCAGCTCGACCTGGCTTGGCCCGCGCATCCTCTGACCTGTCCTGCGCTCGACGTCGCGGGCGACAAGGCGGCCGAAGCGGTACATGTCCCATCCCAAGTCGTCCCTGAAGTGGCACCAGGTCGCTCCGACCCTGGCCGTATGGAACACGGTGCCGGAGCGGGCGCAGGCAGCGGTGGCCTTCGCGTCGGCGTCCTCCAATGAACCCTGGTCAGCTCCGGGGCAATCGCATTCCAGTTCGACAGGCCAAGGGCGGACACCGTCTTGCCGATCCCGGCGGGGCCGTAGCACAGGCCGATTGTCTCGCTCCTGCGCACCGCGCCGGCGAATTCGAGGTAGCGCCGGTGCTCCTTTGTCACGATGAACGACTGCGGCTTGGCAGGCACGCCGCGCATCAACCGTCCTCATAATACAGGCGAAGCTTCGGCCTTGGCCGTGCCGGCGGGTCGGCTTTCGGCGTCGGGGCAGTCCCCGGGTGCCTGGGCAGGAAGTCCGCGACGCGCGAGACCCTCCGGTTGATCTCGCCGCGCAGCGACCGGCGCCGGGCGCGCCGGGCCGCCTGGATGTCCTTGAGCGTGACGGTCTGCCCGGCGTGCTCCTGGTCAATGGCCCGGCACAGGAACCGGTCGCGGTGGAACACGCGGATCTCGGCGATGTCGCGGGGATCGTATCGGATCGCGACGGTTTCGCCGACGTAGGCGGCGAGGGTGGGGTCGGTGTAGCGCAGGCCTTGGAAGCGGATGCCGTCCCGCCGGATCATGCGCGACTGCGCGACCATCACCAGCAGCTCGTCCAGGTCCTCCAGGCGGTCGGGCATGCGCGGCAGCCATCCCTCGGCGATCCAGCAGGCGCGCGGGAAGATGCCGATCTCGCCATGCTGCCGCGCGTTGTAGTTGCCGACGACGAACGCGCCGATCGCGGCGTCGAGTTCCGGCAGCGACAATGCAGGCGGCGTCGCCGGCCTGCCGTGTTCGAGGCGGCAGGGCAGGTCCGCCGGCAGCTCGGTGTTGACCGTGCCGAACGGGCGCTCGACCTTGCCGCGCCCCTGCGGTCGGGCGACGGTCGAGGAGGTGAGGGCGAAACGCAGGTCGGCTGCGACCTGTTCGAGATGCGTGCTGGTGAAGTCGGAGCCGTGGTCGACGTAGAGGACGTCCGGGATGCCGCAGACCTGCCAGGCCGGGTCCGTCTTGCGCCAGATCGCCTGGCGGAGCGCCAGGGAGGTCTGCAACGCGGACGGCGCGCCGACAAAGGTGGTGAAGCCTGCGACGGCGCGCGAGTGGTCATCGACCACGACGGTCAGCCAGGGACGCACCGCCGCGCCGTCGGCGTCGAGGATCAGGATGTCGAGTTCGGTGTGGTCGGCCTGCCAGACGGCATTGGGCTTTCCGGCACGATGCCGGTGGATCATCTCGAAGCGGTCGCGGCAGGCGGCGGCTCCGTCCTGGGCGAGCGTGACCATGGCGGGATCGAGGCCGGACGCGACCGAGCGGACGCTCCGGATCGACGGCATCGGCCAGCCTTTCCTTTCCGCGACCCCCTTCAGCCGACGATGGATCGTCGCGACCGAGGGCGGAGACTTGCACAACGCCATTCCCTCGATCAGCTCGGCCATCTCGGTGGGCATCCGGCGGCGCCCGGTGTCGGACCGGACCGGACGTGGCAGACCGACCAAGCCGTCCATTTGGTAGCGCGCGAGCCATCGGCGGGCCGTCCGGATCGGGACGGCGGCCTCCGCTGCTGACCGAGCAAGGAGCACGCCCTCCTCAAGAAACGGGCGCAGGATCGCGAACCGGCCCATTGCCTCCTCGCGCTGCCGATCGGTCAGCTCGGACAACGACCTGCGAACTTGGTCGGCGGGGTTCATCGCGAACACCTTTGCCGCATCGAAGCAGCCTTGTCGGCGCGTCCGCAAGGGAAACGTTCAACGGGCACCTGGCAAGGTTCCCGCGATCATGAGCGGATATCTTTCGGTTCGCAAACTGAGCGGGCCAAAAGAGTGGTTGCCTTCTTGTCCGGTGATCAATCCGTCTGCCTTGCCGTCAGCAGCCCTGGAGTCTCCGAGCAAAGCGAACACGGCCGGTCGGGGTGGACGGACATCAGCCCGGGCTGCCATTCGAAACTGTGCGGCGGTCAGATGACCAATCTGCGTAACTTCGCGGTCATTGAGCCATCATTCCCGGGTTTCCAGCCAACTCTTCAGGCCCTCCAGCGAATGGAACTCCGATAGGCTGTGGGCGTCGCTGTCCGGCGCCGCCGCCTGCATCATGTGCGACAGTGCGTTGCCGGGGCCAAGCTCGATCACCCGCGTGACGTTGCTTGACCGGCAGGCCTCCATGCAGGCCGCCCAATCGACGGTTTGCCCGACCTGCCGGGCGAGCTTGTCCAGGCCGTCCCGGAGATCGAACACCGCGGCGCCGTCGATGCCGCTCAGCAGCCGCACGCCGGAGGGCAGGACGCCAGGGAGCTTGGCTTTGCCCAGCGCGGCGCGGAACCGCTCGCTGGCCCGGCGCAGCAGCGGCGTATGCGACGCGACCGCCACGGGCACGGCTGTGACCGACCCGCCGTGCGCCTTGGCGTCCCGCGCCAGGGCGTCCAGCGACGCCCGGGTTCCGCCGGCCAGCATCTGGTCGGGGGCGTTGACGATGGCGACGTGGCACTCATGCGCGCGGCAAAGCGGTTCCAGCTTGTCCCGGGACAGGCCGCGAACCGCAAGGAGGCCGGACGGCTCCTTCGTGGCGGCATCCATCAGCGACGCGCGCTCCGCGGCGAGGCCGAGCACCGTCCGGGCGTCCAACGCCCCGGTGACGCCCCAGGCGGCCAGCTCGCCCACGCTGTAGCCCGCCACCACCAGGGGGCGCGGAATCGCCTCGCCCAGCACCGCCCACGCCGCCATCGCCTGCGTGCAGCACAGGATCTGCCCGGCCTTGTCCGCGTGCAGATCGTCATCGCCCGCTTGCCGCACCAGGTCGCGCGGGTCGCGTCCGCCCAGCGCCGCTTTTGCCGCCTCGAACACGGCGGCGGCTTCCGGCGCGTCGGCCAGCAGGTCAAACATGCCGGGGGCCTGCGCGCCTTGGCCGGAACAAAGGATCGCGGTGCCTGTCATGCTATGGAAACCAGTTCATGGAGGAACACGGTGAAGGCGAGCAGGTCGGCGCAGCCGCCGGGGCTGAGGCGGCGGGTGACGAAATCCTGGTGCACGGCCGCTGCCTGCTCCCGCCACCCCGCTTGCCCTGTGCCGCCCGCGGCGAGGAACCGGGACGCGGCGCGGCGGGCATGGTCCAGGCCCTCGGCGCCGCCGCGGTGCAGCAGGTTGGTGTCCTCCACCGACTCCAGCAGGGCGAAGAACGCCTGCACGCGGGCGGCCTGAGCATCGCTGGGCGCAAGCCGGTGGCCGAGCCGCAGTGCGGGC
>CALMAB010000024.1 GCA_937858325.1 uncultured Acetobacteraceae bacterium | reverse complement strand
CACCGCGGCGCCGCTCGCCTCCCGCATGGCGCCCAGAAAGGCGCTTGCCACCTCGTTCGCCTGCCGTGCCGCGTGCCAGCGCCAGGCCTGCCACCCGCCGACCGCCGCCACGAGCGCCACGGCCGCCAGCGCCGCGAGCCCGCCGTAGCGGAGCGCGAACTGCCTGGCCCGTTCGGCCCGCAGGTCCTCGTTCACCTCGTCGAAGATGTCAGCCACGCCCGGCCCCTTGTGGTTCTTGCGCTTGGTGCGCGCCCGCCTTGATTCGGGCGGACCATAGCGATGGCGGCACGGGGGAGCAAACCGCGCGTAACCCTTTGTTCATCCCGGGGTGGTGAAATGCACCCCCATGCGCGCCATCGTCCTCGCCCTGCTGTTCGTTGTCCCCGGTTGCACCCCTTTGGCGGAGGCGACTGGCGCGCTGGCCGCGGTCGAGGTCGCCTCCGTCGTGGTGTTCGGACGCGGCATCGCCGACATCGGCGTTTCGGCCATCAGCGGGCGGGACTGCTCCATCGTGCGGCTGGACCGCGGGTTGACCTACTGCGCGCCGGTCGAGCCGCCGCCCGCGCCCGGCCCGTTCTGCACCCGCAGCCTGGGCGTGGTGGACTGCTGGATCAACCCGGCAGCCCTGCCGTCGCCGCAGCGGTCCGTGGCGGACGGCCCGGCGCCCACGCCGGCGCAGGAGCAATATCGCCACGCCCCCTGGCCAAAATCGCTCAACGCCGGGTTTTAGCCGCTGCATGGCTGTTTTCGGTGGTCGCGCGGGGGTAAGGAGCCAAGGTGCGCAACGATCATCAGGTGTTGACGTTGGCGCGCTGCAATTCTTTTGGAGCAGGCCATGAACCTCACCCGTCGTCTCACTCTTGCGGCTGTCGCCGCCGCGGCCTTGGCCGCCACGCCTGCGGCGGCGCAGCGCCGTGACCCCGGCGTGTCCGGCCCGGTGACGGGCACCATCTTCCTGTCCGCGCAGGGCGCCGCGGCGGGCGTGGGCTACACCTGGGGCGACGGCGTGCTGCGCTACGGCGGCCGGAGCCACCATTTCACGGTCAGCGGCGTCACCATCGCCGACGTCGGCTACTCGAAAGTGACCGGGCGCGGCCGGGTCTACAACCTGAAGCGGCTGCAGGACTTCAGCGGCACCTACGTGGCGTCCACCGGCGAGGCGACGCTGGTGAACGGCATCGGCGGCCAGATCCTGCGCAACAGCAACGGCGTCCAAATCCGGGTGGACCAGACCACCCGCGGCGCACGCCTGCAAGGCTCGGCGGACGGCATCACCCTGACGCTCAAGTAGGCCTCTTCAACCGCGGAACCGCACGAGCCGGCCGACGGGGCTGCCCAGCGCCTCGTCGTCCTGCATCACCACCTGGCCGCGCACCACGGTCGCGGCCGGCCAGCCCGTCACCGTCATGCCGTGGAACGGCGTCCAGCCGCAGGGCGAGACGATCCAACTGTCCTCGATGGTCCGGCGGCGCTTCAGATCGACCAAGGTGAAGTCCGCGTCATAGCCGACCGCCAGCCGCCCCTTGCCGACCGCGCCGTACACCCGGGCCGGCCCGGCGCACATCAGGTCCACCATGCGCCCGAGCGACAGCCGGCCCGCGGCCACGTGGTCCAGCATGACCGGCACCAGCGTCTGCACCCCGGTCAGCCCGGCCGGGCACTCCGGCCACGGCCGCCGCTTCGCCGCGAGCGCGTGCGGAGCGTGGTCGGAGCCGACCGTGTCCACCGTGCCGTCCCGCACCGCCGCCCAGGCGGCCTCCTGGTGGCGGCGCCCGCGGATCGGCGGGTTCATCACGCCCAAGCCGCCAAGCTGCTCGTACACCTCCGGCGCCACCTGCGTCAGGTGGTTCACCAGCAGCTCGGCCGTCGCCACGTCGCGGAACCCGCCGAGGTAGTCGAGTTCCTCCGCCGTGGACACGTGCAGGATGTGCGCCGGCCGCCCGGTCTTGCGCGCCAGCGCCATCAGGCGCCGGGTGCCGAGAAAGGCGCACTCCTCGTCCCGCCATTCCATGTGCCGGGCATAGGGGTCGCCGGACTTGAACATCCCCTTACGGGCCTGCAGCCGGGCCTCGTCCTCGCTGTGATAGGACACCCGGCGGCGTCCGCTGCGCATCACCGCCTCCAGCGAGGCGTCGTCCTCCACCAAGAGATCGCCGGTGGAACTCCCGGCAAACACCTTCACGCCGCACACGCCGCGCCCAAGCTCCAACTCGGCCAGTTCCGGGATGTTCGATTTCGCCGCCCCGACATAAAGCCCCATGTCGCACCAGGCGTTCTGCTCCACGTACTCCTGCTTCCAGGCCAGGCGGTCCGCCCCGGTGATGGAAGGCGACGTGTTCGGCATATCGAACACCGCCGCCAGCCCGCCCAGCACCGCGGCCTTGGTGCCGGTCGGGATGGTCTCGATGGCCGGATCGCCGGGGTCGCGCAGGTGGACGTGCGGGTCGATCAGCCCCGGCAGCACATGCAGCCCGGCGGCGTCCAGCACCCGGTCCGCCGTCGCGCCCGCCGCGCCGAGGGTTGCGATCCGCCCGTCCCGCACGCCCACGTCGATGGCGAACTCGCCCCAAGGCAGCACGCAGGTGCCGCCGTGGATCAGCAGGTCGTAATGGGCGGGCATGGGGCGCTCCTAGTGGTCGAAATCTGACACCTGACGCCATCCGCCACGTGAGCAGCAACGCAGATGCACCTAGGTTATACCAGCGGCCTTTGGCTTTCATCGCTTCCCCGTCATTGCGAGGAGCGCAGCGACGCGGCAATCCAGGAGCTGCCAGCACGGCGCTCGCCCCTGGATTGCCACGCCGCAAGGGCGGCTCGCAATGACGAAAAGGGGCCGTTGGTACTACCCGGCAGCCGCACGCTCCAGGGCGGCGATGTCCAGTTTAACCATCCCCGTCATGGCGGCAAAGACACGGCCCGAAACGGCCGGGTCTGGGTCGGCGAGGAGACGCGGCAGTGTCTCGGGAACGATTTGCCAAGGCACGCCCCACCTGTCGCGCAGCCAGCCGCACATGATTTCCGCCCCACCATCGGCGGTGAGCGCCGTCCACAGCCGATCAACCTCGGCTTGGTCGGAGCATCCCACTGAAATCGATGCGGCGGTTCCGTAATCGGCAGGTGCGCCGCCGTTCAGCGCTTGGAAGCTCTGCCCGCCGAGAGTGAAGTCTACCAGGATTACCTCACCCGCTTTTCCGCCGGGCCAATCCCCTGGCGAGCGGAGAATGTATCCTAAGCTGGAACCGGGCACGAGAGAGACATAGAAACGAGAGGCCATTTCCGCATCTTTACCAAACCAGAGGCAGGTGCTGACTTTCGACATCGCGACATCTCCTTTCCCTCTGCTATGAGGCTGCCTTTACATCGGGTATCAAGTGTCAGGTTCCAGCCACTAGCTGGCAAGGGCTTCAAACACATCCCCCTCCGGCGGCAGCCCCAGGATGTGGGTGCGGTGCCACAGGGCATAGAACAGCAGCATCCAAGCGGCGAAACCCTCCCGCCGCGCCCCGGCCGCGCGGAACAAGGCGGCAACGCGGGAAGGGTCGGCAACCTCGGCCACGCCCGGCTGCGCCGCCACCAACGGACCCAAGCGCGCCCCCTGCCCGGCGATCCAGGCGCCCCCCGGCACGGTGAAGCCCAGCTTG
>CALMAB010000023.1 GCA_937858325.1 uncultured Acetobacteraceae bacterium | reverse complement strand
GCGCCGCTTCCACGCCCGCGTTCAGCGCCAGCAGGTTGGTTTGGAACGCGATCTCGTCGATCACGCCGATGATCTGGCCGATCTGCCGCGAGGACTGCTCGATGCCGCCCATGGCGGCGACCGCTTGGCGCACCACCTCGCCGGAGCGTTCGGCGTCCGACCGGGTCCGCGCCGCCACGTCGCGCGCCTGCTTGGCGCCCTCGGCGGTTTTGCGCACGGTGGCCGTGATCTCGTCCAACGCCGCCGCCGTCTGCTCCAGCGACGCCGCCTGCTGCTCCGTGCGCCGGCTCAGGTCGTCCGCCGCTTGCGTGATCTCCCCGCTGCCGGAACGGATGCCGTGCGCGTTGCCGACAATCGCCTGCATCGCCCCTTGCAGATGCGCCATGGCAGCGTTCATATCGGCCCGCAGGGGTTCAAACGTCGGCGGCAGCTCGGTCTTGAGGCGGTAGGTGAGATCGCCGGCCGCAAGCCGTGCCAGTCCCGTACCGATGTCCGTCACTGCTTGCACCCGGCCCGTCATGTCCGTCGCGAACTTCACAATTTTCGTTACTTTGCCATTTAGATCGAAGATCGGGTTGTAGGATGCCTGAATCCAGACATCTTTTCCGCCCTTGCCGACCCGCCTGAACTCTTCGGACACGTAATCACCGTTGTTCAATCTTCTCCAGAACTCGCTGTACTCCGGCGATTGGGCATACTTCGTATCGACAAACAAACGGTGATGCTGCCCCTTAATTTCGTCAAGGCTGTAGCCGAGCGTATTAAGAAAGTTCTCGTTCGCGGTGAGCACCTCGCCCTTGACGTTAAACTCGATGACCGCTTGGACTCGGGAAATGGCAGCCAGCTTCGCCTCAATCTCTAGGTTTCTCTGCTTCTCGATGGTCACGTCCATCGCCTGCTTGACGATTTTAAGGACATCGCCTCGGGCGTTCTTGATAGGATTGTAGGATGCTTGGATCCAGACCTCCCGGCCGCCCTTGGCAATCCGCTTGTACTCTCGGGAGTCGTACTCCCCGCGGCCGAGCTTGATCCAGAATTCCCGGTACTCCGGGCTGCGCGCGTAGTCCGCTTCCACGAATAGGCTGTGATGCTGCCCCTTGATCTCGGAAATGTCATATCCCATTACGATGCAGAAATTCGGGTTGGCGGTCAGGATCTTGCCATGGGCGTCGAACTCGATAATGGCGAGCGAATGGCTCAGCGCTGTCAGCGTTGCGTTCTGCTGTTCCTTGAAACCAAACATCAAGACCTCTCCGATACGGGTGCTGCTTTCCCGATCATCGCCTGAAACCCTTAAGATATTATAAACAGATCGAAACGTTTTGGCCAACGTTTGGACGCGGGTACCACGCCGCCTGCTGTCGGCCCGGCGATGCCGCGGGCTTTACCAGCCAGGAGCGCCTTTTCCCCCATCAACGGCGGGAGGTCCGGCAAAGCGTGGAGCTAGGACCAGGCGAGGGGCGGCCCTTTGGGCCAAGCCCCGGTAGATCAGTCCCCGGGCGTTTCCAACGCCCGCACCTCGTCGCGCCAATCGTGCTGCTCCTTGAAGCCCAGCACCTCCCGCGCCTTCCGGTTGCTCAGCGGCGCCTCGTGCCCGGCGAGGTCCCGCGTCACCGGGGTGTCTGGGCACCATTGCGCCAGGAACGCCGCCGTGGGCTGGTCCGCCGTGATCGTGTCGTTCACGGCGTTGAACACCTGGAAGCCCAATCCGTCCCGCTGCAGGCAAAGGTGCACGATCTCCGCGAGGTCGCGGGCGTCGATGTAGCTCCAAGCGTTGCGCTTGCGCGACGGCGGGTCCGCGACCCAGCCGGGGAAGCGGTCGTACTCGTGCGGCTCGATCACGTTGCCGATGCGCAGCGCGTAGATGTCGGCGCCGAAGCGGGCGGCAAAGGCGCGCGCCGTCCGCTCGTTCACCACCTTGGACAGGCCGTAGCTGTCCATGGGATCGGTGTCGTAGTCCTCCTCCAGCGGGAAGCCGTGGAAGTCCTTGTCCCCTTCCGCGAAGCACACCCCGTAGGTCGTCTCGCTGGACGCGATCACGACCTTGCGGATGCCGAGCTTCATCGCGGCCTCGATGACGTTGTAGGTGCCCATGACGTTGACCCGGAACGTCTCGTTGTCGGGGTGGATGAGGATGCGCGGGACGGCTGCGAAGTGGACCACCGCATCGACGGGGCCGGGAGCCTTGCCCGCACGGAGGCCGCCGAAGTCGAAGTGCGAGGTCATCGCGTTGAACACCTGGGCGCCGTCCGTGATGTCGCCGACCAGGGTGGGGATGGCCGGATGCGCAAACGGCTGCAGGTCGAAGTTCAGCAGGTGGTAGCCCCGCTCGTGCAGGTAGGGCAGCGCATGGCGCCCGGCCTTGCCGGTGCCGCCGGTGAACAACACTCTCATCGCCATCGCTGGTTCCCTCGCTGCGCGCTGCTCTCGATCAGCAGGCGCCGCGGGCACCATTACGGCAAGCCGGGTTGCGGGTCGATGCGACGCTCTACGTGCCGCTTTCCACCCTCCGCCGCATCGCCTCCAATGTCCGGGTCATCAAGCCGTCCGCGGTCATGAACCCGTCGAGCACCATGAAGTGGTTGGCGCCCTCGATGGGCAGCGCCTCGCCGGCGTTGCCGGCCGCCTGCCACGCCGACAGGAAGTCGAGCGACTGCTTCCTGAACGACCCGGACTCTGCGGCGCCCCACGCGGCCACGAGGGGCATGGGTGCGGCGCGGACATGGAACAGCGGGCTGTTCCGCTCGACCTCCTCGGCGGACAGCCGCAGCTTCGGCTGCAGAAAGCTCGCAGGAAACGGGCGCAGGTCGAACAGCCCGCTTACGGGCAAGCCGCCCTTGATCAGGGTGTCCGGCAGGCCGTATTCCTCGTCCCATTCCGTGAGCATCGCCATGGCGGTCAGGTGGCCGCCGGCCGAGTGCCCGGCGACGTAGATGCGGCCGGGGTCGCCGTTGAACGACGCGGCGTGGCGGTAGGTCCAGGCGACGGCCGCGCGGACCTGGCGCACGATCTCGGTGATCGTGACCGCCGGGCAAAGCGCGTAGGTGACGTTGACCACGGCGTAGCCGGCCGCCACCGGCCCGGGCGCCACCATGTCGAACACGTGTGCGGTCAGCGCCTTCCAGTAGCCGCCATGGAGGAACACCAGGACCGGCGAACCCGGCGCCGTCGCCGGGAAGATGTTGGCGCTTTCGGCCTTGGTCGGGCCGTACGGCACGTCCGTTTGGTGGGGAAGCGACGCCCGGGCTGCCGCGCTGCTGTCCAGGAAGTGCTTCACGTAAGCGCCGAAGTCCGGGACGGACCGTTCCGCGTCGTACTCGCGGTCGAGTTCCTCCTGGGTTGCGAAGCCGCCATACAGCAATTTCATGCGCGTGACCCTCGACGGGAGTTTCCACCAGTTTCGACGGATCCGCCGGGCTTGGCCAGATGCCGAACGCGGGGTTCCGCCGTCAGGGCCGGAGCACGGTCAGCCGGAAGGGGCCTGCGTTGCCCGCGGCGTGCGCGACGGCCTCGTTCGCCTGGTCCAGGCCGAACGCCGTGATCCGCCATTGGCGCAGGTCCAGAAGCCCGGACCGCGCCAGCGCGATCAGGCGGGCGTTGGCCGTGGCCGGATACATCCACTGCCCGATGACCGTGATGCAGTTCCGCATGATCCACGGGTAGGGCAGCGCCAGGTCGTCGCCCCCCAACATGCCGACGCCGCCCATCAGCACGACCCGGCCATACTCCCGCACCGTCATGGCGGCGGCCCGCACCGGCCCTGTGCCGGCCGAGGGCGGCAGCAGGTCCAGCACGCAGTCGATCGGGCCGGGCGCCGTCCGCTTCATCCGTTCGCGGTCCTCTGCCTCGTCGCCCGTGAGCGCCACGGTCCGCACCCGAGGGCCGAAGCGGCGCGCCAGGTCTGCCAGCGCCGCCTCGTTCCGGCCCGGCGCCACGACGCAGCCCGCCCCCATCGCGAGCGCCGCGGCAACGCCCGCGCTGCCGAAGTTGCCGGTGGCGCCGCTGACCAGGAGCGTTTCTCCCGCTTGCAACCCCGCCGCCAGCAGGCCGCCATAGGGCACGAGAAGCGTGTTCAGCGCGCACCACCGCCCGGCGTCCGCCGGGTCGATGGGGCCGAGCGGCACCGCGTTCTCCGTGGGCACCAGCATCTGCTCGGCAAAGGAGCCGTGGTGGAAGTGCTGGGCCAGGTGCAGACCGCCTGCGCCGCGGGCGCTCCAGCCTTGCAGCGTGATGTCGGGGGTGAGCGCGTCGTCGCGCGCCCGCACCGTCGGGTCGCAAAGCACCCAATCGCCGGGCGCGAGGCGCGTCG
>CALMAB010000022.1 GCA_937858325.1 uncultured Acetobacteraceae bacterium | reverse complement strand
GGCGCCGGGACGGCCCCGTGCTGCGCGTCGAGGCGCTGGACAAGCGGTTCGGCAACCTGCAGGTGCTGCACGGCGTCGCGTTCGCCGCCCAAGCCGGCGACCTGCTCAGCCTGATCGGCCCGAACGGCGCGGGCAAGACGACGCTGATGCGCTGCATCGCCGATGGGCGGGAGCGCAGCGCCGGGCTGGTCGAGGTCGGCGGGCGCGGCATCGGGCGCCTGCCGCCGCACCGATGCACTGCCCTTGGGGTTGGACGCAAGTTCCAGACCGCCGCGGTGTTCGAGAGCATGACGGTGGCCGAATGCCTGCGCGTTTCCCGCAGCCGCATCGAGCGGCCTTCCCCGTTCCGCCGCACGCCCGCCATCGCGCTGCCCGAATCGGCGCTGGAAGTGGTGCGCGCGACCGGCCTTTCCGACCGCCTGGGCGTCGAAACCCGGCATTTGTCCCACGGCGAGAAGCAGTCGCTCGAACTCGCGATGGTGCTGGCGCTGGAACCCACCTTGCTGCTGCTGGACGAGCCGACCGCCGGGCTGACCAAGCCGGAGCGGCGGCGCATCGGGGCGTTGCTCGCCGACCTCGCCCGGCGCCATCGCCTGTGCATCGTGCTGGTCGAGCACGACCTGGATTTCGTGCGCAGCATCTCGTCCCGCGTGGTCGTGCTGCACCAGGGCCGCGTCGTGCTGGATGGCGCGGTGGAGGAGGCCGTGCAGTCGGACACCGTGCGGACCATCTACGCCGGCGCTGCCCATGCCTGACCTGCTTGCTATGTCCGGCGTGACTGCCGGATACGGCGCGACGATGGTGCTGCGTGACGTGTCGCTGAGCGTGGGTGCCGGCGAGGTTGTGGCGCTGCTCGGGCGCAACGGCGTGGGCAAGACGACGCTGCTTCGCACGGCTGCCGGCTTCGTCCAGCCCCGGGCCGGCGGCGTGCGGTTCGACGGCCAGGACCTGGCCGGCCTTCCGCCCTACCGCGTCGCCCGGCGCGCGCTGTGCTACGTCGCCCAGGAGCAGGCGCTGTTCGCCGACCTGACGGTGGGCGAGAACCTGCGCCTCGGCGTGCCCCGCGACCGGCTGTTTCGCGAGCGCCTGCCCTCCATCGAGCCGCACTTCCCCGTGCTGCTGCAACGCCTCCGCCAAAAGGCCGGCACCCTGTCCGGCGGCGAGCAGAAGATGCTGCTGATCTCCCGCGCCATCCTGGCCCGGCCCCGGCTCATGCTGGTGGACGAGATCTCGGAAGGCTTGCAGCCTTCCGTGGTGGACCGCTTGGCGGCCGTGCTCGCGGCGGAGCGGCGGACCCACGGCACGGCGATGCTGCTGGTGGAGCAGAACGTCGCCTTCGCGCTTGCCGTCGCCGACCGCTTCGCCGTGCTGACCTCCGGCGAGGTGGTCGAGCGGGGCGGGACAGGGGACGCCGGGGCGGCCGCGCGGATCGAACGGCACATGACGGTATGACCTCAGGCAACGGAGTGGCCCAAGATGAGCGACGCAACGATCAACCTCGTTGAGCTGACCGTGGAAGGGGCGCAGGCCGCCTTTGCCAGCGGCGCCATCACGTCGGAAGCGTTGACGCAGGCGTTCCTCGACCGCATCGCCCAGTTCAACCCGCTTTACAACGCCATCATCTTCCTCAACCCGGACGCCCTGGCCGACGCGCGGGAGATCGACCGGCGCCGGGCCACGGGCGAGGCGCTGGGTCCGCTGGCGGGCGTGCCGGTGGTGGTGAAGGACCCCATGGACATGGTGGGCTTCCCCACCACCGCCGGCTGGTCGCTGCTGTACAGCAAGGCCGGCGGGGTGGACCTGATGCCCGGCACGGACAGCCCCGTGGTGGCGCGGATGCGCGTCGCGGGCTGCGTCATCCTGGGCAAGACCAACGTCCCCGTGCTCAGCCACACCGGCAGCCACGCCAACGACAGTTGGGCCGGGCCGACCCTGAACGCCGCCGGGCGCGGGTTCCTGCCGGGCGGCAGCAGCGCCGGCACCGCGACCGCCGTGGCCGCCAGCATGGCCGTGCTGGGCTTGGCCGAGGAAACCGGCGGCTCCATCCAGAACCCGGCCTCCGCCCAGGCGCTGGTGGGCATCAAGCCGAGCTTCGCCCTGGTGCCGAACGTGGGCGTCATGCCGCTGTCCGGCCTGCGCGACGTGGTGGGGCCGATTGCCCGCTGCGTGCGGGACGCGGCGCTCACGCTCGACGTGCTGGCCGGCTACACGGCGGAGGACCCGAAAACCATCGCGGGCGTCGGCCACCGCCCAAAGGGCGGCTACGCGTCTCGGCTGCATCCGGACGCGCTGCGCGGCAAGCGGATCGGCTTGTACGGCCCGGGCTGGCGCAACCAGCCGCTCTCGGACGAGGCGGGGGCGCTGTACGACCGGGCAAAGGGGGAGCTGGAAGCCCAGGGCACCGTGCTGGTTGAGGACCCGTTCCGCGGTTCCGGCTTCGCCGACCTGCGCACGCCGACCCTGCCCTTGGCGGAGTTCGACGCCCGCGGCCTCGAGTCCGTGCCCCACGATATGCAGAAGTATCTGGAACGGCTGGGTCCGCAGGCAGCCCTCCGCACCTTTGCCGAGTTCGCCGCGGCCACCGCGAAAGAGGACGCCTTTGGCCCATCAGGCGTGCTGGGCTTCATGCCCAACCTGCCGCATTTCGCCGCCTGCCTCACCGACCCGGCGCGCCCGCCCGACCTTTCGGAGTTCATCGCGGCCAAGGAAACGTATCTAGACATTTTCGATACGGTGTTCGCGGAGGCGCGGCTGGACGCGCTGGCCTTCCCGCAAATGCGTACGGCGCTGCCGTTGCTGCACGGGACGGACACGATCCACGAGACCACGGTGGGCGAGATCAACATCGCGGGACTGCCGGGCGTTACGGTGCCGGCGGGGTACTACGAATCCGGCGCGCCGTTCAACCTGATCCTCGTGGGCCGCATGTGGAGCGAGGCGGACTTGTTAGGGCTTGCCTACGCCTATGAGCACGCGACGCGGCACCGCCGGGCACCGACGCTCCAACGGGATTGAGGAAAGGGGCGGGAACCCGGCCGGCTCCACCACGCTAACCCCGCCTGGTCGCCGGGAGTACTCTAAATGCCGAACGCTGTGATCCTCGACGTTGACGGAACGCTGATCGACTCCGTCAACCTCCATGCCAAGGCCTGGCAGGATGCCTTGCGCGAGTTCGGGCACGAGGTCGCCTTGGACGACCTGCGCCGCCAGATCGGCAAGGGGGGCGACCAGTTGCTGCCGCTGTTCCTGCCGAAGGACGAGCTGGACGCGGTGGGCAAGGCGGTGGACGAGCGCCGCAGCCACATCTTCAAGGAACGCTACCTGCACGACGTGCAGCCGTTCCCCATGGTGCGCGAGCTGCTGCAGCGGATGCAGGCCGACGGGCTGCGGATCGCCCTCGCCTCTTCGGCCAAGACAGACGAGTTGGCGGCCTACAAGAAGGCGGCGCGCATCGACGACATGCAGTTGGCGGAAACCTCCACGGACGACGCGGACAAGAGCAAGCCCAACCCCGACATCTTCGAGGCGGCCCTGCAACGCCTGGGCAGCCCGGACGCGGAGCAGGTGATCGTGGTCGGCGACACGCCCCATGACGCGGAGGCGGCCGGCAAGGCCGGGCTGCGCACGGTCGGCTTGCTTTGCGGCGGCTGGCCGGAGGAGGCGCTGCGGCAGGCCGGCTGCATCGCGACGTACCATGACCCGGCGGACCTGCTGGCCCAGTACGACCGCTCGCCGCTCGCACGCCGCGCGCTATGAACGTTGGGGGCCGCCGTGGCGGTCACGCGGCGAACTGCACCTCGTCCAGCGCCATCACCCCCGGCGCGCCGTGCTGCACCGCATGGGCCAGCCCGTGGGCCTGCGTCAGCACGTGGTCGGCATAGAACCGGGCGGTGCCGATCTTGGCCAGGTAGAAGTCGCGGTCGGCGTTGGCGCCGAGCTTGCGCTCCGCGACGGACGCGGCCCGCGCCGCCTGCCAGCCGCCGGCCACGATCCCGAACAGCTTGAGCAGCGGCACTGCCCCGGCGCCGGTCGCCTGCGGGTCCCGCGCGTGGGTCTCCACCACCCAATCGACGCAAAAGGCCAGCAGGCCGATGCCCGCTTCCAGCGACGCGCGGACCGCGCCCAACTCGCCATCGGCCGGCATCCGGGCCGCATCCGCGCGCATCTCGTCCAGCGCGGCCCGCGCTGCCACGCCGCCGTCGCGGGCGATCTTGCGGCCGACCAGGTCATTGGCCTGGATGCCGGTAGTGCCCTCGTAGATCGTGGTGATGCGGGCGTCGCGCAGGTGCTGGGCGGCACCGGTGTCCTCGATGAAGCCCATGCCGCCGTGCACCTGCACGCCTGTGGACGCGATCTCGATGGCGGTTTCCGTGCACCAGCCCTTGACCACGGGGATCAGCAGGTCGGCGCGCCCCTGCGCGTCCCGGCGCACGGCCGGGTCCGGATGGCGGGCGGCGGTGTCGAGCGCAAACGCCGTGACGTAGGCCAGCGCCCGCATCGCCTCCGTTTGCGCCTTCATGCCCATCAGCATCCGCCGCACGTCGGGGTGGCGGATGATCGGCACGCGGCCCCCGCCGCGCACCCCGGCTTCCGCCCCCTGCACCCGGTCGCGCGCATAGGCCAGCGCCTGCTGCCAGGCGCGCTCCCCGATGGCGAGGCCCTCCAACCCGACCTGGAAGCGCGCCGCGTTCATCATGATGAACATGTACTCAAGGCCGCGGTTCGGCTCGCCGACCAACTCGCCGATTGCGCCGCCCTCGTCGCCATAGGCCAGCACCGCCGTCGGGCTGGCGTGGATGCCGAGCTTGTGCTCGATGGACACGCAGCGCACGTCGTTGCGCGCGCCGAGCGAGCCGTCCGCTTCCACCAGCACCTTGGGCACCACGAACAAGGAGATGCCCCGCACCCCCTCCGGCGCGTCCGGCAAGCGCGCGAGCACGAGGTGGACGATGTTCTCCGCCATGTCGTGCTCGCCATAGGTGATGTAGATCTTCTGGCCATGGATCCGGTACTGGTCCCCGTCCGGCACCGCGCGGGTGCGCACCGCCGACAGGTCCGACCCGGCCTGCGGCTCCGTCAGGTTCATCGTGCCGGTCCAGGCGCCCTCCACCAGCTTGTGCAGGTAGCGGTCCT
>CALMAB010000021.1 GCA_937858325.1 uncultured Acetobacteraceae bacterium | reverse complement strand
AGCCTGTGTAGATCTCGAACGACACTTAGTAATCTATACGCATCTGCACCTCGGCGGCGAAGCGGCGCGCCAGGCGGTCGCGGAAGTCGCCCTGCTCGGCCGTGCCGCCGGGGAACTGGTGGCTGATCTTCAACGTGCGGGATGCGGCATGCACGCCCGGGGCGCGCAACAAGGCCGGGGCAGCCAGCGCGGCGCCCACCGCAGCCCGGCGGGTGATCAACATCGTTTGCTCCGAGATTTCTTATGTGTATGTTTTGAGATGGATACGCTGCCCGAACGCCCGGCGCAAGATCGGGCCGAGATGGCCGGGCGGCGCGGCACCTGCGCAGGTCGTCCACACCCGGAACGCCCCCATCAAGGACACAACGTGACCAAACGCGACTACCCCACCCGCCCGCTCGTCGGCATCGGCGTGGTGCTGTTGAAGCCGCCGAGCGCCACGACTGCCGGGGCGGTGCTG
The DNA here is from genome assembly GCA_937858325.1 of uncultured Acetobacteraceae bacterium. Taxonomy (GTDB): domain Bacteria; phylum Pseudomonadota; class Alphaproteobacteria; order Acetobacterales; family Acetobacteraceae; genus CAHJXG01. The sequence goes on along the minus strand of CALMAB010000021.1, from coordinate 3,074 downwards.
CTGGTGCGTCGCGGCAAGCCGCCGGCCATGGGCCGATGGAGCCTGCCCGGCGGCGCGCAAGACCTCGGCGAAACGGCGGAACAAGCCGCCCGGCGCGAGTTGGCCGAGGAAACCGGCCTGACCTGCGGCCCGCTGGTCCTGGCGGCGAACGTTGACAGCATCCACCACGACGCGACGGGCCGGGTCGAGTACCACTACACGATTCTGGACTTTGCCGCCTGTTGGCAAGACGGCGAGCCGGTGGCCGGCGGCGACGTCACCGATGCGCTGTTCGCCCCGCTCGACGACCTGGGCCGCTACGAACTCTGGAGCGAGGCGCACCGGGTCATCGACACGGCCCGGCGGCTGCTCAGCTCCGCTTCCGGCGCGACGGCGACGCCCGGCCGAAGTTGAGCGAGGCTGCCGCGCCGGCGCAGATCAGGCCGACTCCCGCCGGGATCAGCCAGAGCGGCCGCAGCAGGAACGGCAGTTCAAGCCAGGTCCAGCCCCAAGGCGGGCTTTGCTTTTGTATCCACGACAGCCAGGTGCCGTCCATCAGCATCAAGCCCTGGCCGAGCGTCATGCCAAACGGCGTCAAGGCGGCGATGGCCACCGCGGAAACCAGAAACAGCGCCGCCAGGGTGGCGAAAATGCGTGATGCGATCATACAAACAGCTTTTCGTTCGTCATCCCAGCATACAGCCCGGCCACGTACTCGCCATAACCATTGTAAATGCGGGTCGGCACCCGCTGCTCCGCGCCAAGCAACCGCTCGGTGGCCTGGCTCCAGCGCGGGTGCGGCACCTCGGGGTTCACGTTGGCCCAGAAGCCGTATTCCTGGGGCTGGATGCCTTGCCAGAAGGTGGTCGGCCGCTTGTCGGTAAAGGTCAGCTTCACAATCGACTTCACCGATTTGAACCCATACTTCCAAGGCAGCACCAGGCGGATCGGCGCGCCGTTCTGCTTCGGCAAGGTCTTGCCATAAAGACCGGTCGCGATGAAAGCAAGGTCGTTGTTCGCTTCCGCCATCGTAACCCCCTCGACATAGGGCCACTCGAAGGTGGGGGAGCGCAGGCCCGGCATGGTCTTGGGATCGGCCAGGGTCTCTATCACCACATAGCGCGCGCCGGAGGTCGGACCGGCCAGGGCAACCAGGTCCCGCATCGGGAAACCGGTCCAGGGCACGGTCATCGCCCACCCCTCGACGCAACGGTGGCGGTACACCCGCTCCTCAAGCTGCACCTTCTTCAGGATGTCATCCAAGTCCATCGTCCGCGGCGTGCCGACCATGCCCTCGAACTTGATCGACCAGGGCGAGACCGGCAGCTTCTGCGCGGCGCGCGAGATCGACTTGTCCGTGCCGAATTCATAGTAGTTGTTGTAGGTCGTCGCGTCTTTCTCGGGCGTCAGCTCGCGGCCGGCGTCATACTTCCCGTTGCGCGGCGCGCCCTGCGCCCACGCGGCAACGGGCGCCGCGAGCAGGGCCACGCCCGCCGCCCCGGCCAGCAGGCTGCGGCGCCCCAGCATCAGCGACGCCGGCGTGGCGTCCCGCTCCGGTATCTCCCAGCCGCGAACTGTCTTGATCAACAAGGCGACGCCCTCCGTGAGAGTGCCCGAGATGCGCGCGCAATGCGCGTGCCGGGCATCGACGCCCGCCGCTCCACGGCAGGTTGACCGTTATGTTGATTTCACCGGGCCGCTCTGCAAGGGTCCGGCCGAGGCCGCCCGCGCGCCGGTCGGATGGAGGATGCCGATGAACCTTGCCGCCTTCCCGCGCACCCGGCTGTGCCAGGCGCCCACGCCGCTGGAGCTGCTGCCGCGCCTCACGGAAGCGTTGGGCGGGCCGCGGATCTGGATGAAGCGGGACGACCTGACCGGCATGGGACTGGGCGGCAACAAGGTGCGCAAGCTTGAGTTCCTGGTGGGCGACGCGCTGGCCCGCGGCGCCGACCACCTGGTCACCCAGGGCGCCGTGCAGTCCAACCACGTGCGCCAAACCGCCGCGGTCGCCGCCAAGCTCGGCCTGGCCTGCACCGCCGTCCTGGAGCACCGGATCGAGACGAACGACGCTGCCTACCTTGGCAGCGGCAACGTGCTGCTCGACCGCCTGCTGGGCTGCGCCATCGAGTATCGGCCCGGCGGCACCGACATGCAGGCGGCCATCGAGGAGGTCGGGGCGCGGCTGGCGTCCGAGGGCACTAAGCCCTATTTGATCCCCGGCGGCGGCTCGAACGCCACCGGCGCCCTGGGCTATGCGGCGGTCGCGTTGGAGTTGGTGACGCAGGCCAACGAACTGGGCCTGCGCATCGACCGCCTGGTACACGCGACCGGCAGCGCGGGGACGCAAGCCGGGTTGGTGGCCGGGCTGCACGCCCTCAGCAGCCCCGTCCGCGTCCTGGGCATCGGCGTCCGCGCGCCCAAGCCAGCGCAGGAGGCGAACGTGCTGCGCCTGGTGCGGGCGACGGCGGCGTTTATGGGCGTGGACCGCCCGATCCCGGACGATGCGGTCGAGGCCAACTGCGACTACGTGGGCGGGGGCTACGGCCAGCCCACGCCCGGCATGGCGGAAGCGGTGCGGATGCTGGCGCGGCTTGAGGGGATCTTCCTGGACCCGGTGTATTCCGGGAAGGGCATGGCCGGGTTGATCGACCTGATCCGCCGGGGCGCCTTTTCGACGGGGGAGAACGTGGTGTTCCTGCACACCGGGGGGTCCTCGGGGCTGTTTGGGTATGCGGAGTTTTTCAACGAGGCACATGAATAAATGGGCTGACACGGAGAATGTGCCGTCTTTTTTGCAGTACAACGGAAGGGCTAACCGATATCCAGAATCGGAACCACTTTCTTCAGAGCCATTTGAAGCCTTTCGCTATAAGCCCGGCCAGACCTAGAGCTACGGCGATGATTGCGGCAAAGGTGATCCGAAAATCACGGTCATGACGATCCCTCTCAGTTTCAAACCCCGCGCGCATCTCCTTACGAACTTCGGTCAGGTCAGTGCGGATCCCGGAGAGCGCTTCGCTGCTCTGCTTCGCAATTTGTTCTAGGGTCTGTGACTGAACTGTTGGGTCATTGGAGTTTTTGGTGGTCTGGTCGCT
>CALMAB010000020.1 GCA_937858325.1 uncultured Acetobacteraceae bacterium | reverse complement strand
GTGGCGCTGCTGACCGCCTTCGGGCTGGGGCAGCGCGCCGGGCACCTGCCGGGCAAGCTGTCGGGCGGCGAAAAGCAGCGGGTCGCCATTGCCCGCGCCCTGGCCAACGCGCCCGGCGTGCTGCTGGCGGACGAGCCGACCGGCAACCTGGACGTGGGCACCAGCAACGTGGTGTTCGAGGAGCTGTTGCGCACCGTGCGGATGGAGGGGGTGGCGGCGCTGATCGCCACCCACAACCCGGATCTCGCCAGCCGCATGGACCGCCGGGTAACATTGTGGGATGGGCGAATCGAGGAGCTTTGATGCCGCACGCTGATTTCGTGCACTTGCGGGTCCACTCCGCGTATTCGCTGAGCGAGGGGGCGATCAAGGCCGACAAGATCGCCGCCGCGGCGCAGGACGCCAAGATGCCGGCCGTCGCGATCACCGACAGCGGCAACCTGTTCGGCGCGCTGGAGTTCAGCCAGGCCTGTGCCGCCAAGGGGGTGCAGCCGATCCTCGGCTGCCAAATCTCGCTCGCCCGGGCGGAGAACCCGCGGCTCGCGCCCGATCCGGTCGTGGTGCTGGCGCAGGACGCGGCGGGGCTGGTCAACCTGCAGCGGCTGTCGTCCCAGGGCTTCATGCAGGGCGACCCGGCGGACCCGCAACTGCCGTTGCAGGTGCTGCTGGACCATGCCGAGGGCTTGGTGCTACTGACCGGCGGCACCCGCGGCCCGGTGGCGCGGATGCTGGCCGAGGGGCGTAAGCCGGATGCGGCCAAGCTGCTGGCGCAGTTGGCCGAGGCGTTCCCCGGGCGCTGCATGATGGAACTGCACCGCCACGGTCTCGCGCTTGAAAAGGCCATTGAGCCGGGGCTGCTGCAGCTTGCGGACGAGCAGCGGCTGCCCTTGGTCGCCACCAACGAGTGCTTCTTCGCCACCGCCAAGATGCACGAGGCGCACGACGCCCTGCTGTGCATCGCCGATGGCCGGCAGGTCAGCGAGGCCGCGCGCCGCCGGGTGACGCCGGAGCACTGGTTCAAGCCGGCGCGCGACATGCGCCGCTTGTTCCGCGACCTGCCGGACGCCTGCGACAACACGCTAGCCGTGGCCCGAAGCTGCGCCGTCATGGCGGAAACGCGCAAGCCGCTGCTGCCGATGTGCCCCAAGGTGCGGCCCGGGCAGACGGAGGACGAGACCGTGCGCGCCATGGCGCAGGAGGGCCTCGTGCGCCGCATGGACGCGATGGACGCCGACGTGGCCACCCGGGCGGTGTATGCGGAGCGGCTGGACTACGAGCTGGGCGTCATCGCCGGCATGGGCTTCCCCGGCTACTTCCTGATCGTCGCCGACTTCATCCAATGGGCGAAGGGGCAAGGCATCCCCGTAGGGCCGGGGCGCGGGTCTGGCGCCGGGTCGGTCGCGGCCTGGGCGCTCACCATCACCGACCTGGACCCGCTGCGCTGGGGACTGCTGTTCGAGCGGTTCCTCAACCCCGAGCGTGTGTCGATGCCGGACTTCGACATCGACTTCTGCCAGGACCGCCGGGACGAGGTGATCGACTACGTGCGCCGCGAGTACGGCGCGGATCGGGTGGCGCAGATCATCACCTTCGGGAAGCTGCAAGCCCGGGCGGCGGTGCGCGACGTGGGCCGCGTGCTGGGCCTGCCGTTCGGCCAGGTCAACCGCGTCGCCGAGCTGATCCCCAACAACCCGGCCCAGCCGGTGACGCTCGCCCAGGCCATCGACGGCGAAAAGCGCCTGCAGGAGATGCGCGATGGCGACGAGAGCGTGCGCCGTTTGATGGAGGTTGCGCTGCAGTTGGAGGGGCTGAATCGCCACGCCAGCACGCACGCCGCCGGGCTGGTGATCGGCGACCGGCCGCTGATCGACCTGGTGCCGTTGTATCGCGATCCGAAAGCGGACACGCTGGTGACGCAATACTCCATGAAGTACGTGGAGCAGGCGGGCCTGGTGAAGTTCGACTTCCTGGGCCTGACCACGCTGACCATTTTGCAGCAAACGGTGGCGATCCTGCACGGCTTGGGCGTGCCGGTCGATCTGGACCGCCTGCCGCTGGACGATCCCAAGACCTACGACATGCTGTCCCGCGGTGACGGCGGAGGCGTGTTTCAGTTCGAATCCCAAGGGATGCGCGACGCGCTGCGCCAGATGCGCCCGGACCGGTTCGAGGACCTGATCGCCGTCGGCGCGCTGTATCGGCCGGGACCCATGGCCAACATCCCGGAATACTGCCTGCGCAAGCACGGCAAAGCCTGGGAAGCGCCGCACCCCGAGGTGCGGGACATCCTGGCCGAAACCTACGGGATCATCGTTTACCAGGAACAGGTCATGCAGATCGCGCAGCGCATGGCCGGCTACAGCCTGGGCGGCGCCGACCTGCTGCGGCGCGCCATGGGCAAGAAGATCCGTGCGGAGATGGAGCAGCAGCGCAAGATCTTTACCGACGGCGCCACGGCCCGCGGCATCCCGGCCGCAAAAGCGACGGAGGTGTTCGACCTCATGGCAAAGTTCGCGGACTACGGCTTCAACAAGAGCCATGCCGCGGCTTACGCCCTGGTGTCTTACCAAACGGCGTGGCTGAAGGCGAACCACCCGGCCGCCTTCCTCGCCGCCTGCATGAATCTCGCCATCAGCAACACCGACAAGATCGCGGCGCTGCGCCAGGAAGCCGAGCGCACCGGAATCCGCGTGCTGCCGCCCGACATCAACCGTTCCGGCGCCGAATTCCGGGTGGAGGTCGGGCCGGACGGGACGGAGGCGATCCGCTACGCGCTCGCCGCGGTGAAGCGGATCGGCTTCGCCGCCATGCAGGCGCTGGTGGCGTCCCGGGGCGACCGGGACTTTGCCGACCCGGCCGACTTCGCCGTCCGGGTCGATCCGCGCCAGCTCAGCAAGGGGCAGCTTGAAAACCTGGCCCGCGCCGGCGCCTTTGACAGCATTGCGCCCAACCGCGCCCAGATGTTCGCCGCCGCGGAAACCATCATGCGCCGCGCCCAAACGCAGGCGGAGGAAACCGAAACCGGCCAGGCCGGTCTGTTCGGCGGCGGCCCGACGCCCGAGCCGCTGCGTCTGCCTGCCTTGCAGGATTGGCCGCCCATGGAGCGCCTGGGCTACGAGGCGGAGGCGGTGGGCTTCCACCTGACGGCCCATCCGCTGGACAGCTACGGCCCCTTGCTGCGGCGCCTCGGCGTGGTGCCGTCCAGCCAGATGGAGGCCCAGGCCCAGGCCGGCGCGACCCGGGTGCGGATGGCCGGCTGCGTCGTGGCGTCCAAGGAGCGCACGACGCGCACCGGCAGCCGCATGGCCTGGATCCGCCTGTCGGACCAGGGGGGCAGCTACGAGGTCACGGTGTTCAGCGAGGTGCTGGGCGGCGCGCGGGACATCCTCAAAGCCGGGACCGCGGTGCTGATGGGCGTGGACCTGCGGATGGAGGGCGACAGCCTGCGCGTCACCGCCGCCGACTGCATGTCGCTTGAACAGGCGGCGAGCGACGCCGGCGCCGGGATGCGCATCTGGCTCGACCGGACGGAAGCGGTGCCGCACATCCGCGCGCTGCTGTCCCAGGAAGGCCGCGGGCGCGGCCGGGTCACGCTGGTGCCGCGCATCGACGACGTGCAGGCGGTGGAGATCACCATCCCCGGCGGCTTCCAGGTGACGCCGCGGCTGGCGCAGGCGCTGAAAGTGGTGCCGGGGGTGGAGCGGGTCGAGGAGGTTTGACGGAGTTCGTCCAGGTTTATCGCGCTGTCCTGCCAGCAGAGTTGGACGACCTCAAGCATCTGGGGCGGTTTCGCAACCCATATGGCAATGAAGTAAAGTACTTTGCCCTGACCCGTGGCGGAACCACTCAATACGCGACCTTCGCAGCAACCGTGTTCGGGGAAGGACCCTATTGGCTGGTTTCCGCTCACTTTCCAAGCCGCTTCGTCGGGTGGCAATTGCAGGTCACTGTTGATCGGGGGATCGCCAGCCTTGCCCTTCCGACAAACCTCCTCGTAGAATTGCGAGCGTTACAGTTCCTGGGATTGTTATGAAGCCATCACCGGATATCGTCGCGACCATCGAGCTTGCGCCGCCTGAAACGGGGGGACGTGCTTCCCCTATGCAGGCCCGGTGGTTCGGTTGCGTCATGGTCGTGAATGGTCGCAACCACGACATACGGCTTCGATTGGCGCAGCCCTTGAACGCGGGCGAAACCCGTAAAGTCGGGATCGACTTTCTCGATCCAGAGACGGCCCTTTCTCATATCCGGGTTGGCACGACGTTTGGGCTGTGGGAGGGCGGGATCATCGGTCAGGGTTTCGTCGAGGCTGTCCAACCGGAACCCGCCCTGTCTGAATAACTGATCCCAGCAAACCCGGGCCATGGCAGCTTAGGTTTCTTAGGAACTGAGCGCGCCGGCACCTGCCGGCTTGCATCATTGCCCATTCTCCACCATATCTCGCGCGCCCGCGACCGTCGCGGGTAATTCACACGCGGGGCGCCTTTCCCGGGGTTGATCCCCCAGGTTCCGGTGCCGCATGGCCAGGCCCCGCGGAGGATCAACCGGATCACTGGAAAGGACGCGCCGCCATGGCGATGCCCGATTTCACCTTGCGTCAGCTCCTCGAAGCCGGCGTCCACTTCGGCCACCACACACGGCGCTGGAACCCGCGCATGTCGCCGTACATCTTCGGCGTCCGTAACCAGGTCCACATCATCGACCTGCAGCAGACGGTGCCGATGCTGGACCGCGCGCTGCGCGCCGTGCGCGACGTGACGGCGGCCGGCGGGCGCGTGCTGTTCGTCGGCACCAAGCGCGCGGCGGCCGAGTACGTGGCGGACAGCGCCAAGCGCTGCGGCCAGTACTACGTGAACCACCGCTGGCTCGGCGGGATGCTGACCAACTGGAAGACCATCACCGGCAGCATCAAGCGCCTGCGCCAGATCGAGGAGATGCTGGGCGGCGACGTGCAGGGCCTCACGAAAAAAGAGGTGCTGGACATCACGCGCGACCAGGAGAAGCTGGAGCGCGCGCTGGGCGGCATCAAGGACATGGGCGGCCTGCCGGACATCCTGTTCATCATCGACACGAACAAGGAAAAGCTCGCGGTCGAGGAGGCCAACAAGCTCGGCATCCCCGTGGTGGCCGTGCTGGACAGCAACTCGGACCCGCAGGGCGTGACCTACCCGATCCCGGGCAACGACGACGCGATCCGGGCGATCACCATGTATTGCGACCTGATCGCCGGCGCCGTGCTGGACGGCATCAGCGCCGAGATGGTGGCGAGCGGGCGAGACCTGGGCGCTGCGGAGGAGCTGCCGCCGGAGGCGCTGCCGGTGCCGGAGCCTGCCCCGGCCGAGCAGCCGGCGGCGTAAGGAGGGTTCGAGAGATGGCGGAGATCACAGCGGCGGCCGTCAAGGCGCTGCGCGAGAAGACCGGCGCGGGCATGATGGACTGCAAGCGGGCGCTGACCGAGTCCGGCGGCGACCCGGAAGCGGCGTTCGACTGGCTGCGCAAGAAGGGCCTGTCGGCGGCGGCGAAGAAGAGCGGCCGGGTGGCGGCGGAGGGCCTGGTCGGCGTTGCCAGCATGGCCAACAAGGCGGCGATGGTCGAAGTCAACGCCGAAACCGACTTCGTGGCCCGCAACGAGACGTTCCAGGCGCTGGTGGCCGCCGTGGCGCAGATCGCGCTGGAGGTCGGCGACGACGTGGAGGCGATCCGCGCGGCGCCCTTCCCCGGCACCGGGCGGACGGTCGCGGACGAACTGACGCAACTCGTGGCGACCATCGGGGAGAACATGCACCTGCGCCGGGCCAAGGTGCTGACGGTGCCGCATGGCGTCGTCGCGACCTACGTCCACCAGCCGTTGAAGCCGGGCCTGGGCAAGATCGGCGTGCTGGTCGCGGTGGAGGCCGGCAGCGAGTTGGACGCCTTGGAGACCCTGGGCCGCCAGGTGGGGATGCACGTCGCCGCGAGCCGGCCCGAGGCGCTCGACATCGATGCGGTGGACCCGGCGGCGCTGGAGCGGGAAAAGGCCGTGCTGACCGAGCAGGCCCGCCAGTCCGGCAAGCCCGAGAACATCATCGAGAAGATGGTCGAGGGGCGCATCCGCAAGTACTACGAAGAAGTCGTGCTGCTGGAGCAGGTCTGGGTTCACGACGGCGAAAGCCGCGTGCGCGCGGTGATGAAAAAGGCGGGCGCCAAGCTTTCGGGCTTCGCGCGGTTCCAGCTGGGCGAGGGGATCGACAAGCCGGTCGGCGGGGACTTCGCGTCCGAGGTCGCCGCCGCCGCCGGCATCACGCCGCCCCCGGAGTCGCCGGCCCCGTCGCCGCCCGCGGAATAATCATTGCGGAATCGCCGGGTTTGCCGCGTGATGCGGCGGGGCCGGCGAGCCGATCTTGTGGCGGGCGGCGTCACCCTCTAGCGTGCCGCCGCCCGGCCCCAGAAGGATTCCATGCCAGATCAACCGACCCACAAGCGCGTCCTGCTCAAGGTGTCCGGGGAGGCGCTGATGGGCCGGCGGGAGTACGGGTTGGACACCGACACCCTGGCGCGGATCGCCGCCGACGTGGGCGACGTGGTGCAGATGGGGGTGCAGGTCTGCCTGGTGATCGGCGGCGGCAACATCTTCCGCGGCGTGTCCGCGGCGGCGGGCGGCATGGACCGGGCGCAGGCCGACTACATGGGAATGCTGGCGACGGTGATGAACGCGCTCGGCATGCAGAGCGCCTTGGAGCGCCGCGGCGTCGCGACGCGCGTGCAGTCGGCCATCCCGATGAGCAGCGTGTGTGAGCCGTATATTCGGCGCCGGGCGCAGCGGCACATGGAGAAAGGCCGGGTGGTGATCTTCGCCGCCGGCACCGGCAACCCGTTCTTCACGACCGACACCGCCGCGGCGCTGCGCGCGGCCGAGATGAACTGCGACCTGTTGCTCAAGGGCACCCAGGTGGACGGCGTGTACTCCGCCGACCCGCGCAAGGTGCCGGACGCGGAGCGTTACGACCAGTTGACATATCTTGACGTTCTCGCCCGCGACCTCGGCGTGATGGACGCGGCGGGCATCAGCCTGGCGCGGGAGAACGGCCTGCCGATCATCGTGTTCAACATCCATGCGCCCGGCGCGTTCGCCCAGGTGATGCGCGGCGAGGGCCGGTTTACCCGCATCATCGAGCCGCATTGAACCAACCCGGGGAGCCCTATCATGCCCGCCGACCTCCAAGCCCTCAAGACCGACCTCGCACGACGGATGGACAGCGCGCTGGAAACCCTGCGCCGCGACTTCGGCGGCCTGCGCACCGGCCGGGCCAGCCCGGCGCTGCTGGAACCCGTCAAGGTCGAGGCCTACGGCACGGAGGTGCCGATCACCCAGGTGGGCACCATCGGCGTGCCGGAGCCACGGATGATCACGGTGCAGGTTTGGGACCGCACCCTGGTCGGCGCCGTGGAGCGCGCGATCCGCGACAGCGGGCTGGGCCTCAACCCCGGCTCCGACGGGCAGGTGGTACGGGTGCCCATCCCGCAGCTCACGGCGGAGCGCCGGGGCGAGCTGGCAAAGGCGGCCGGACGCTACGCGGAGGGCGCGCGGGTGGCGATCCGCGGCGTGCGCCGTGACGGCATGGACCAGATCAAGGCGTCCGAGAAGAAAAGCGAGATCGGCGAAGACGAGATGAAGGACTGGTCCGATCAGGTGCAGAAGCTGACGGACGGCTACATCAAGCGCATCGACGAGTCTTTGGCTGAAAAGGACCGGGAAATCCGGCAGGTGTGACGGGATGGCGTTGGGCACACCGGACTTGAAGCCGCTTGCGTCCGGACCTGCTGGGCCGGCGGCGCCACAGCACATCGCGGTGATCATGGACGGCAACGGCCGCTGGGCGGCGGCGCGCGGGCTGCCACGGGCGGCCGGGCAC
>CALMAB010000019.1 GCA_937858325.1 uncultured Acetobacteraceae bacterium | reverse complement strand
CGCGTGGTGGCGCTGCGGGCCGGCCGGGTCGTGTTCGACGGCACGCCGGCGGCGCTGACGCCCGCCGTGCTGGCCGCGGTTTACGGCGACGCCGCGCCGGCGCCGGACATTGCCGAACCCGGGCCACCGATGCCCGCAGCACCAAAGGAGCACCCCATGCTGGCACTCACCCGGCGCGTCGCACTCCTCGCGCTTCTGGCGGCGCCGTTCGCGGGTCCCGCCCGCGCGGAGGCGCCCGAGATCAACTTCGGCGTCATCTCCACGGAGGGCACGCAGAACCTGCGCGCCCAATGGACCCCGTTCCTGGAAGACATGCAGCGCGCCGTCGGGGTCAAGGTCAACGGCTTCTACCCCAGCGACTATGCCGGGGTGATCGAGGCCATGCGCTTCAACAAGGTGCAGATCGCCTGGTACGGCAACGCCAGCGCCATCCAGGCCGTGGACCGGGCGGAGGGCGAGGTGTTCGCGCAGAAGACCTACGCTGACGGGACCCGGGGCTATTACAGCCTGCTGATCGTCAACAAGGACAGCCCGTATCAGTCGCTGGCCGACCTGCTGCGCGCGCCGCCGGGCACGCTGAACCTCGGCAACGGCGACCCGAACAGCACCAGCGGCTTCCTGGTCCCGTCCTACTACGCCTGGGCCAAGAACGGCGTGGACGCGCGGCGCTTCTTCAAGAACGTCGTCAGCGCCAACCACGAAACCAACCTGCTGGCCGTCGCCAACAAGCAAGTGGACGTGGCGACCAACAACACAGAGGATTTCGCCCGCTTCGGCAAGTCGCAGCCCGCCCGCGCCGCCGCCGTCCGCGAAATCTGGCGCAGCCCGATCATCCCCGCCGACCCCATCGTGTGGCGCCGCGACCTGGACCCGGCGCTGAAGGCCAGGGTGCGCGACTTCTTCCTGGCCTACGGCACCGAGCGGCCCGGCGCCGACGCGGCCCGCGAGCGCAAGGTGCTGGCCGACCTCGGCGGCTGGGGCGGCTTCGCCACCAGCAGCAACGCCCAGCTCCTGCCGGTGCGCCAGGTCGCGGCGTTCCGGGAAAAGCTGGCGGCGGAGGCCAACACGGCCATGCCCGCCGACGAGAAGGCCAAGAAGATCGCGGAGATCGACGGCCGGCTCAAGGCGCTGGACGCCGAGATGGCCAAGGCCGGCAGCTAAAAACCTTTGCCATCCTTGCCGGGGACGCCCTGAACGCCGCGGCGGCCCGGCCCGGGCTGCTGCGCTGGGGCGCCTACGCCGCGGTTGCCGCGGTGCTGGCCTGGTCATACGAGGGCGCCGGCATCAAGCCGCTGGACCTGCTGCGGGACGGCGGCAACATCGCGACCTTGGCGCGCGACTTCTTCCCGCCGGACTTCAGCCGGTGGCGGGACTATGTGCAGGACATGGCGCTCACGGTGCAGATCGCGATCTGGGGCACCGGGCTTGCCGTGCTGTTCGCGGTGCCGTTCGGGCTGATGTGCGCCGGCAACGTTTCGCCCTGGTGGGTGGCGCAGCCGACCCGGCGGCTGATGGACCTGTTCCGCAGCATAAACGAGCTGGTGTTCGCCATGCTGTTCGTGGTCGCGGTCGGCCTGGGGCCGTTCGCCGGCGTGCTGGCGCTGTGGGTCCACACCACGGGCATCCTGGCCAAGCTGTTCGCCGAGGCGGTGGAGGCGATTGACCCGCACCCCGTGGAAGGCGTGCGCGCCACGGGCGCCCGGCGCATCGAGGAGATCGCCTACGGCGTGGTCCCGCAGGTGATGCCGTCCTGGATCAGCGTCTCGCTCTACCGGTTCGAGAGCAACGTCCGCTCGGCATCCGTGATCGGGCTGGTGGGCGCAGGCGGCATCGGCCAAGTGCTGTGGGAGATCATCCGCGCTTTCGAGTTCCGGCAAACCTGCGCGGTCATGCTGGTCATCGTGGCCGTGGTGTCGCTGATCGACAGCGCCAGCCAGGCGCTGCGGCGGGCGGTCATCTGAGCCTCGTTCTGCCGACCCTGGCGGCGGCCGCGCCGCCTTGCCGGGGACACGATCTTCAGCAGTCCGACACCCCCTCAACCCATGGATGTGCGATACGGTACACTGCATCCCAAGATTTCAGTTAGGACGCTTTCCCTTAAACAGAAACTCTTCATACGCTCGGCTCGGCAACTTCGTATACAATCCGACCATTCTCCCAATTTTTGTTGGCGGTGATCCTGTGTTGGTGCCACGCCGTTCTGCCTGAAGGAGGGAGGCGTCCGTGGCCCAAGATCATTCTTCAAATGACACCAACGCTGCCGACACGGCCGAAGTCCGCCTGACCCCGGCACACTTCGCTTAAGGCACGACCAACACCCCGCTTGACGGGCCGAACGCCTGGCTGATCAGCAATCTCGTCGTGGCGGGCAACGGCACGCTTCCGGGGTCGCCGTATTCCGGGATGGTGTACGCCTGGGGCCAGTTGATCGACCATGACCTCGACAAGACGAACAACGATGGCGCCAACCACATCGACATCACTGTTCCGGATGACGATCAGACCTTCGGTCCCGGCAGCACGATCACGTTGACCCGCGCCGTCGTTGACCCGAAAACCGGCACCCAGATCAACGCAGTGACCGGCTGGCTCGATGCCTCCATGGCATACGGCTCCGACGCGGGTACGGCAGCAAGCCTGCGCGACGCGAACGGCCGGATGAAGGTCTCGGCCGGCGACAACCTGCCGACTGCCGACGGGGCCTTCGTCGCCGGCGACACCCGCGCCTCGGAGAACCCCGACCTGACCGCGCTGCAAACGCTCGTGGTGCGGGAGCACAACCGCTGCGCAGACCAGCTTCGCAGCGCGCATCCTGAGTGGAGCAGCGACAAGGTCTGTGGCACGGCGCGGTCAATCGTGACCGGGGAGATACAGAACATCACCTACAGCGGGTTCCTGCCGCTGCTGCTCGGCTCAAAGGCGCCTGGCGACTATCATGGCTTCGACAAATCGGTGGACCCCCGGATCACCGAGGAGTTCGCCGGCTCGGCGTTCCGCTTCGGCCACACGATCGTGTCGGGGGAGATCGCCTACTTCGACGGCACCGGCGGCGAAAGCGGCAACCAGAGCTTGGCGGACGCCTTTTTTCGAGCCGCCTGCGACGTTCGAAGCCAACGGCGGCGCAGCCGGCCTGCTGCGGCACCTGATGGGCGACATCTCGCAAAAGTACGACGTGCACCTTGTGGACCCGCTGCGCAACTTCTTGTTCGACCCGCCGGCAGGCCAGGACCTCGCGGCCGTCAACATCCAGCGTAGTCGCGATCTCGGCTTCGGCTCCCTCAACGACACGCGCGCAGCGCTGGGCTTGAACGTCTATATAAGATTTGAGCAGATCACGTCGGACGCAGCCGTGGCGGCCAATCTTTCCGAGGTTTACGGCGGCGACGTCAAAAAGGTCGAGTTGTGGATCGGCAGCCTGGCCGAGGATGCGGCGAACGGCGCTCTCGTCGGCCCGACCTTCCAAGCCATCATCGCCAAGCAGTTTTCCGCGCTGCGGGACGGCGACCCGCACTGGTTCCAGAACAACGGCGACCTCACGAAAGAACAGATCAGCCAGATCAAGAGCACAACCCTTTCCGATCTGATCGAGCGGAACACCGACACCACGGTTGCCCAAGCGAACGCCTTCTTGTTTGCAGAACGGCATGCAAGCGATGCCGAGCCTGAGCATCCCGACTCCCCTCAGCTTGTCACTGGCGTGGACGCCGCGAACGCCATCGTCGCGGGCGGCCCGGCGGACGATACGATTGTCGCCGGCTCTGGGCTTGATCAGAAGTTGAGCGGCGACGGCGGTCGCGACACGTTTGTGTTTCTGGGTCCAGGTCACACCGACACGATCACGGACTTCAAGCCTGGCATCGATGCCATCGATTTCGAGAGCAGCGAGTCGAATGGAACGCCTTCCCTCGGAATCGTCACCAAGCAGGACTCGGTGGTCCTGGACTGCGCCGGCAACGCCATCACCCTGGCGGGGGTAAGCCCTCACGAGTTCAAGGCAGGTGACGTGGTGCTCAACCACCACGGAACTGATGCCAGGGTGTCACCTTAAGCTGGAGCATACGCGTGCTGGCGCTGGTCGAGTAGCTTTGCCATCCGGAGGGTGCGCCGGTCCGGATTCATCATTGCGAGCCGCCCTGGCGGCGCGGCGATCCAGGGGCCGCCAGCACGGCGCCCGCCCCCTGGATTGCCGCGTCGCTGCGCTCCTCGCAATGACGCAAAAACGCTGCGAGCAAACGCCGCTGACGTCACCCCATCGAAATGGGATCGCGTGCCCGAAACGTCCGCCGTTCGCGGACGGCCCTAGCCCGGCCTTGGCCGCCGCGCAGCGTGGAAAGGCCCGATGAGGCGCCCGCGTGCAGATGTCATGAAAGCGCGATGGCGCGGCGGCAGTCAGGTGCGCGATGATGCGCGGCATTCGACAACGGCTTGAGCCGGCCTTGCCCATGCGTCCGCCCGCTCCGGCAAGCGCCGGGCGAGCGGGCGGATGCGCGATCCACGCCGACAGCCGCACCATCCCGCAAGTGGAGGCAGCACCATGACCCAGCATCGCACCACCCGCCGTGCCGTTCTCGCCACCCTCGGCGGCGGCATCGCCGCGCCCCGCTTGGTGTTTGGCCAGGGCACGGCGCCCGGCGTCGTTGCGGCCGATGACGCCCGGCCCCGGGTGGACTGGGGCGCCGCCGCCGGGGATGTCACCGCTGACCGCGCCATCCTGTGGAGCCGAACCGACCGCACGTCCCGCCTTCTGGTGGAGTGGGCCACCGACGAGGGCTTCCGCGACGCGCGCCGGGTGCAAGGGCCGTTCGCCACGGAAGCGAGCGACTTCACCGCCCGCGTTGACCTGCGGGAGCTGCCCTCCGACACGGACATCTTCTACCGCGCGGCGTTCCAGGGATCCGACGCCGACCAGGCCGCTTCCGCCCCGGTGCTCGGCCGGTTCCGCACCGCGCCCGCGTCCCGGCGCGACGTGCGCTTCCTTTGGTCCGGGGACACCGCCGGGCAGGGCTGGGGCATCGACGAGGCGCGCGGCGGCTACCGCATCTACGACGCGATGCGCCGCACGGGCGCCGACTTCTTCATCCACTGCGGCGACACGATCTATGCCGACGGCCCCATGAAGGAACAGGTCGCGCTGCCCGACGGCAGCGCCTGGCGCAATTTGGTCATCCCCGAAGTGAGCAAGGTTGCGGAAACTTTGGGAGAATTCCGCGGCCGCCACCGCTACAACCTGATGGACGCCAACCTGCGCGCCTTCCACGCGGAGGTGCCGCAGCTTTGGCTGTGGGACGACCATGAAGTGACGAACAACTGGTCCGACAGCAAGGTGCTCGGCCCGGCCTACGGGGAGAAGCGCATCCAGGTGCTGCGCGCCCGCGCCGCCCGCGCCTTCCTGGACTACGCCCCGCTGCGCCCGCACGGCGCGGACGAGCTGGAGCGCATCTACCGCAAGGTGGGCTATGGCCCCCATCTCGACGTGTTCGCGCTGGACATGCGCAGCTACCGCGGCCCCAACTCGTTCAACCGCCAGGACGCGCCGGGGCCGGATACGGCCTTCATGGGGCCGCAGCAGGTGTCCTGGCTGCTCGGTGGGCTGCTGAACAGCCGCGCCACCTGGAAGGTGATCGCCGCCGACATGCCGATTGGCCTGCTCGTGCCTGACGGCACGGATGCGCAGGGCCGGCCGCAGTTCGAGGCCATCGCCAACGGCGACGGCCCGGCGCTCGGGCGCGAGCTCGAGATCGCCGGGCTGCTGTCCGCGATCAAGCACGCCGGCATACGCAACGTGGTCTGGCTGACGGCCGACGTCCATTACACCGCCGCGCACCGCTACGACCCGGAACGCGCGCAGTTCCGGGACTTCCACCCGTTCTGGGAGTTCGTCAGCGGCCCGCTCGCCGCCGGCACCTTTGGGCCGAACACGCCGGACGACACGTTCGGCCTGGAGGTGGTGTGGCAAAAGGCGCCCGGACCCGGCCGGGAGAACCTGTCGCCCGCCGAAGGGATGCAGTTCTTCGGAGAGGTGGCCATCGAGGGGCGCAGCAGCGCCATGACCGTGCTGCTGAAGGACACGGCCGGGACCACGCTGTGGCAGCGGAGCTTCGAGCCGGAGCGGGCCTAAGCTCGGCTTCGGTCAATCCTAAGCAGGCATTCGCGGCTTGCGCCACGAATGCCTGCTTAGGAGTCGTTGAAGACGCATCATCTTACCTGCTGCGTGTAAGCACACTCCGCAGAATGATGCTTAGGTCATCGCCATCCAGCCCTCCGCGTGCGAGAACGCCGGCAGGGAGGAGGGCAAGGCTTTGCAGGACGATGACGAGGACGGCCCGCCGCGGCTGCCCGGCGGCAAGTTCTACATGACGCCCGCGGGGCACGCACGCCTGCGGGCGGAGCTTGCCGAGCGCCGGGCGGAGCGGCACCGGGTCGTCGAGATCGTGTCGTGGGCCGCCGGCAACGGCGACCGGAGCGAGAACGCGGACTACAAGGAAGGCAAGCGCCGCCTGCGCGAGATCGACCGCCGCCTGCGTTTTCTCGACCGTCGGCTGGCCCATGCCGAAGTGGTGGACCCCGGCGCCCAAACCCATCGCGACCGCGTGTTCTTCGGCGCGACCGTCACCTACCTGACCGAGCGCGACGAGGAAATCACCGTGACGGTCGTCGGCGCGGACGAGGCCAGCATGGCCGACGGCACGATCAGCGTCGGCTCGCCCATGGCGCTTGCGCTGCTGGGCGCCCGCGTGGGCGACGAAGCGCGGGTGCGGACGCCGCGCGGGCCGGAAGTGGTGGAGGTCGTGGGCGTACGCTACCCGGAGCCGCGCTCCCAAGGCTGACCTGCGTGCGCCCGGCTTGGCGAGGGTGCCGCCGGGTCAGAGGCAGCGCCCGGCGATCAGCAGCCATGATGGCCAGATCACGAGTGCCGGACCAATGGACCGGACCAACATGCCCAAGCGCGCTACCGCGGCGGTCCGCCCGCCGGCGACGCCCAGGGCACGGCGCCGACCCCGTCC
>CALMAB010000018.1 GCA_937858325.1 uncultured Acetobacteraceae bacterium | reverse complement strand
GGGCTGCGCACCGCCTTGGACACGCCGGACAGGGTGAGCGGCGAGGCGACCACGTCGAACCGGCCCAGGCGCGGGTGCTCCACCGGGGTCGCCATGCCGAGGTGGCGCACCTGCGGGTCGGCAAAGGTCTGGTCGATGCTGTAGATTGGCCCGGCCGGGATGCCACGGCCCTCGAACAGCTCGATCCAATGCGCGGCGGGCTGGGTGCGCGTGACCTCGCTGATCGCCGCGTTGACGGCGGCGCGGTCGGCGCTGCGCCCGGCCTGGGTGCGCCAGGCTTCGCGCTCCGCCCATTCCGGGTGGCCGATGGCCTCGCACAGCCGGGTCCACAGGCGGCCGGAACTGGCAGCGACGTTGATGTGGCCGTCCGCGGTCGGGAACACGCCGGTCGGGATGCCGGTCGGGTGGTCGTTGCCGGCCTGGCCCGCGACCTCCCTTTTCATCAGCCAGCGCGCGGCCTGGAAGTCGAGCATGAAGGTCTGCGCTTCCAGGAGCGAGGTCGTCACCCAGCGGCCCACGCCGGTCCGCTCCCGCTCGAACAGCGCCACCATGATGCCGAGCGCCAGCAGGTTGCCCGCCGAAAGGTCCGCCACCGGGATGCCCGCCCGCACCGGCCCCTGGCCCGGCAGGCCCGTGATGCTCATGAAGCCGCTCATGCCCTGCGCGATCTGGTCCACGCCGGCCCGCGCCCCATACGGCCCGTCCTGGCCGAAGCCGCTGATGCTGCCATAGACCAGCCGCGGGTTGACCGCGCGCACGTCGTCCCAGGCGATGCCGAGCCGGCCCTTCACCGCCGCGCGCATGTTCTCCACCAGCACGTCCGCGCCTTGCACGAGGCACATGAACGCGGCCCGCCCGCCGGGCGACTTCAGGTTCAGTTGGATCAGGCGCTTGTTGCGGTGCAGGTTCTGGAAGTCCGGCCCGTCGCGGTCGCCGGCGATGTCCTCCGCGCCCTCATTCTCGGGCGGTTCGACCCGGATCACGTCGGCGCCCCAATCCGCCAAGTGCCGCACGCAGGTCGGCCCGGCGCGCGCCAGGGTCAGGTCGAGGACCACCAAGCGGGACAACGGCAGCGGCGCGGCATCAGGCATCCCGGGAGCTTTCCACGGGCCGCGCCTCGGCGCAACGCGGAACCGCTGCCCCGCAGGGCGATTGGACATCACACCAACGGCCTCTCGCCCCGCCCCCTTGGTCATTGCGAGCCGCCCTTGCGGCGTGGCAATCCAGGGGCCACCGGCTCGGCGCCCGATCCCTGGATTGCCGCGTCGTTGCGCTCCTCGCAATGACGAAGGGGCGAGGCAAGCAGACGGCCGCTGATATAAGAGCTTGCGCTTACCCCGGGCTTTGAGGGCAGGGCCGGGTTCTTTCTACCTTGACCTGTTACGAAACGGACGAGACCACGACGGTCACGCTCACCGGGCAGGGTTGGAACAAAGGAAATGGTAAATGCCTGCTGATATCTCCGTCGCTGCGGCGCTGCCTGGCCCGGTACACGACGCTGAACCGGTACACGACGCTGAAACGGCTTTGCGCATCGGCCTGCCTGCCATCGAACGGCGCTTCGGCCGAACCATCCTCGAGAAGCACTGGCCCTATGAGGCGACGTTGCACCACGGCCAGTGGCTCGTGTTGGGGAACCTCGACCCTGACGGCCGTTTTGCGAGGCTCTGGGAGGCCTCCGGCCCGGACACCTTCGTTTCCATCCGGGGTGGCGCCCCCACGGCGATCATCTCGGCCGAAAGCGGGCAGGTTCTGTCGGTGAAACACGGGCGATGAACGAACCCGGCCCTAGCACCTGCACGGCCTCCCGCTGCGCCCTTACGGCTGCACCAGCAGCGAGCGGATCGCCGCCGCCGGCACCGCCACCCCGCCGGCGTCGTCCACGTTGCCGGCGACCTGCACGCCCGCCACGCGCCAAACCTCGCCCGGCGCCTGCACCAGCACCGGCCCGCCGCTCGTGCCCTTTGTGCCGGCGCAATCGTGCACCAGCATGGGTCCGGACGGCCCAGGACGGTAGCCCAGGGCGGTGCAGGACACGTCGGCCTGCAGCCGCTCGGCGCGGTCCTGGCTGAACCCGCCGGCCATCAGGCGGGCGCCGCGGGGCGCCGGTCCGTCCGCCAGCGCCAGGATGTCGCCCGGCCCGCCCACTCGTTTCTCCAGCGTGACTACGGCCACGTCCGTGCCCTGGCCCGGCGGCGAGGACGGCGCGTAGTCATCGCCCACCTGGAACGAGGATGCCACGGCGTGCTGCGCGAAGTCGCCGTTCGCATAGCCCAGCAGAACGTGCACGGAGGAGGGCGGCACGAAATGGCCGAGGCGGCGGCCGTACAGGCAATGCGCAGCGGTCACTGCGGTCTGCGGCCCGATCAGGAACCCGGTGCAGCGCGAGATGCCGGGCACCTGCACCCGCACCACCGCCGCCCAGGGCTGGGCGTTCCCGTCCACCGCGACCCGCGCCTCATGGGTGCCCAGCCCAGGCAAGCCCGCGCCGCCGGTCGCGACAAGCACTGCCAGCGCCGCGGCGGCCCTGTATCGGGCGCCGCGCCGCCGGGCCAGGCTCACGCCGTCAGGCAGCCTCGACCGAGACCGCCTCCGGCCCGCGGCGGCCGTCGGCCACCTGCATCTTCACGGTCTGGTTCGGCTCCAGGCCGCTCAGCCCGCCGCGGTTCAGCGCGGAAATGTGCACGAACACGTCCTTGCCGCCGCCATCGGGCATCACGAAGCCGAAGCCCTTCTCGGCGTTGAACCACTTCACCGTGCCGCGCAGCTCGACGGCCGTGCTGAGATCGACCGGCGCGCGGGCCGCCGGGCGCGGACGCTCCGCGGCGTAGGACGGCACGGACTGCGGGGAGGCCGAACTCTCGTCCACCCGCAGAACCTCGGCGATCTGCGGCCCCTTCTGGCCCGGCGAAACCAGGACGCGCAACGCGGCGCCTGGCTGCACGGTCTGGTGGCCGGCGCGGGACAGCACGCTGATGTGCAGGAACGCGTCGCCGCCCCCGCCTTCCAGCTCGACGAAGCCGAAACCCTTCTCGGCGTTGAACCACTTCACCACGGCGCCGGTTTCCGGCCCGGTCGGCGCCGCGCCGCGCGGGGCGCCGAAGGAGGATGGCCCGCGGTCGCCGCCGCGGGGAACAAAGGCGTCGCGGGGAACGTAGGGCTCGTCGCGTCCGCGTGAGGGGGGAAAGTCATCCCGGTCGCGCCCGCGGCTTCCGCGGCGGGGGCTGTCGAAAGAACGGCGGTCTGGTGTGCGCATATTGGTCTCAAACGGTATGAACGGAACGGAACATGGGATGCCGACTGTGCGGGCCAACCCATCACTCTGAAGCGAGCCAAATGCACGTTAGCCTCTTTTCTTAGCCGGAGCCAGCGGTCCCTTCGTTACCCGCGTACTGTTCCGCAGCGCGCCCGCGCCGGCGCGGCCATGTACGGGCCGAGCACCGCGGCCACCTGGCACGCGCTCATCCGCCGCGGCCCGCGCAAGGAGGGCTGCCGGTTCACGTTGATCCGCAGCACCCCGCCCCCCGGCAGCGCGATGCGCAGGCTGCCCTGCCGGATCGCGCGCAAGTAAAGCGGCATCCCGAGGCCCGCCGGCGGCGTGCGGCCCTCGGCGATGGCGGCCACGCGCTCCCGGTAATCGGCGGCGAGGCTTGGCGTGCGGGAATGGTAGAAGCCGGTCGCGGCCACCCAGTCGCCCCCGGCGTCGGCACGCAGGCGCAGCAGGAAGCGCGCGGCGTAGTCGGCGTTGGCCGCCGGGTCGAACGCCTCGTCGAGGTCGCGGAACGCTTCGGGGTGGGATTGCAGGTTCACCTGCATGCAGCCGACATCCACCTGCCGCACGCCCCGCGCCAAGGCGAGCCGGGTCCAGACCACGGCGGCCGGCTTGCTGTCGAAATACATCGCGGCCCCATCGGCGTTGACCGCCCAGGGCCAGGGCTGCAAGCCCGGCAGCGGCGGCACCGGCCGGCCGCTTTCGGCCTTGGCGATGGCGGACAGCAAGCCCGGCGCGGTGCCGTGCTGTTCTTCCGCGCTGCCGATGGCCGTGCTGCACTGCCCGCTTTGCGCCTCCGCCCAACCGGGGGCGGGCGGCGG
>CALMAB010000017.1 GCA_937858325.1 uncultured Acetobacteraceae bacterium | reverse complement strand
GTCCTGGCCCAGGCGATGCCGGCCACGGCCCGCTGGGTCGGCACGCCGCCGGGCGACCCTCCGCAGTCGCCCGATGCCCTCCGCGCCGCCGTGGCTGACCGGCTGGCCAGCACGGCCGGCCTTGTCGTGTCGGTCAGCCATGACCGCTACACCCAGTCTGTGGGCGGTGTGCAGATCCTGGTTTCGGACGAGCAGAGAGCGTTCAACGCCCGGAATGAGACTTACCTGCACATCGCCCCGGCGGCGGCGCGGCTGATGTTGGCGCCGCCCGGGGGCACCCCCCTCATCCACCTCACGGTGGACGGCGCTTGTTGCGGCCTGACCACCTATGCCGACTTGGCCCGGGTGCTGGCCGAGCTGGCGCCCGTCATGCCCGCAACGCGCCGCTTCGTGGTGCACTGCCTGCTCGGCCACCAGATCGACCCCTTGATCGCCTTGCACGCCGCGCTCGGCCCTGCCGCCGCCGCGGTGTTTTGGGTCAACGACTACGAGGCCGCGTGCGTCGGCTACAACCTGCTGCGCAACGACGTGGCGTTCTGCGGCGGCCCGCCGCCGGGCAGCATGGCCTGCCGGGTTTGCGTGTACGGCGAGGACCGGGACGAGCACCTGGCGCAGCTTGCACGCTTGTTCGCCGCGGTGCCGTTCCACGTCGTGGCGCCCTCGGACGCGGCGCTGGCCGTTTGGACCGCCGCGGCGTGCCTGCCGCACTTATCGGTCCAGGTACACGAGTATGCCCGGGTCCGCCCGGGCGCCGTCCGCTACGGCCTGCTGGGCGCGTCGCCGCGCGGCACGCCCGACAACCCGGTCCGCGTCGGCTTCGTCGGCTATGCCATGCCGAACAAGGGCTGGCCCGCTTTCGCGCAGATTGCTGGCGCGCTGGTGGGGCACGAGGGATACCGGCTGTTCCATTTCACGGGCTTGACGGCCGACCCGCCGCTGCCCGGCGTCGAGACCGTGCTGACCAAGGTTGGCCCTGACGCCCGCGGCGCCACCACGGACGCGCTGGCCGCGGCGTCCATCGACCTCGTGCTGGTCCTGTCGCCCTGGCCTGAAACGTTCTGTCTCGTGGCTTACGAGGCCATCGCTGCCGGGGCCGATGTCATCACCCTGTCCGGAAGCGGCAACGTGGCCGACATGGTGCTGGCCCGGGGCCGGGGCTTGGTGATGCCCGACGCCGCCGCGATCACCGAGTTCTTCGCCTCCGGAGCCGCCATCGCCTACGTCCGCCTGTGCGGGGAGCAGGGATCGGAGATGGGCCGCCTGGAATCCCGCGGCATGACGGCGACGCTGCCCCTCCCGGACGCACCGTCCGATGCGCCTTCGGGGCTGGCGGCATGAGCCGGATTTGCTGCTTCACCAGCTTCAGTTACGCCTATCTCGGCCGGGCGCGCACCCTTTTGTCCACGCTGCGCGCCGCGCATCCGGAGTGGGCCGTGTGCGCCGTGGTGGTGGACGAGCCGCCTCCCGGCACGGACCCGGCGGACCTGCTGGCGGGCTTCGACCTCGTGCTGGGTTTGCACGACCTCGGCATCCCGCGGGCGCGGGCCTGGCTGTTCAAGCACGAGGTCGTCGAGGCCTGCACCGCCGTGAAGGCCAGCGCCATGCTGCGCTTGATGGACGCGGGCTTTTCCGCGGTGGTTTACCTTGATCCCGACATCGCCGTGTTCCACCCGCTCGACACGGTGCTGGCGGCGCTGGACGGCGCCGCGGTCGTGCTCACGCCGCACCAAGCCAGCCCGAACCGCAACGCCTGCGTGATGGGGGACAACGAGTTGGTCTCGCTGCGGCTCGGCGCATACAACCTGGGCTTCATCGCCGTGCGCAGCGTGGGCGCAGGGCGGGACTTCGCGGAATGGTGGGCGGCGCAGCTCTTGCGCGCCTGCTACGACGACCCGGCCGCCGGGCTGTTCACGGACCAGAAGTACATCGACCTGGTGCCCGGCCTGTTCGACGGGGTGGCGATCCTGCGCGACCCCGGCTGCAACGTCGCGAGCTGGAACCTCAGCACCCGGCGGCTGTCCATCGGCGCCGATGGCGGCATCCGGGCCAACGACGCCCCGCTGCGCTTCATGCACTTCACCAAGATCAACGCAGTCGGCGACGTCATGCTCGACCGCTATGCCGGCGACAGCATCGAGGCGCTGGAGGTTTGGAGCTGGTATCGCCGCCAGGTCGCGCGGCAGCAGCCCGCCGCGGTGCCGGACGGTTATTGGCACTACGCCACGTTCAGCAACGGCGTCGCGATCCCGCGGGAAGCCCGCCTGCTGTATCGGGACAACCCCGACCTCCGCGCCGGCGATGACCCGTTCGACGCGGACGGGCCGTTCTACGCCTGGCTGTCCCAGGCCCAGGCGGAGATGCTCACCCTTCCCGCCACCGGCGCTTCCTGAACACGTCCAGGCGGGGCCGCGCCCGCCGCCGCGCGTCCGCGGCATCGCAGCAAAACAGGGTAGAAACGGGGCGCGTCGTTGGGGTCGCATGACCCGGAGCCGAGCCACGGCCTGGGCGGGCGGCCTGCCTTGGACAACAAAAAATGTCTGCCTTCTCAGAAGAAAAAGCATTATACCGATCTGGTTTCAAGCAAAGAATCAGCAGCCCTAGCAAGGCTGTGTTTGACGCGAACAGTATCTGAGTTGGTCCAAATATAGAGTGAATGACGCCGATGCTCGATCAGGTGGAAAGTGTGTTCGGCCCGAAGTGCGAAGGGCATTTCAGTCGGTTACCCAAAAGCCTGTTCTCGGGCGAGATCGATGCGCTGTCTGACGACGAGCTTATCGAGATGCTGCTGCTTCTGACGAACACGCGCACAACGGCCAAGCGTTTGGCGAAAAGCTCGTCCGTCCAATACAGGGGCCTGCACAAGCTGCTGACCGAGGCGCCGCCGCAACTGCGTGGCTTCGGCTTCAACGACGCGACGATCCGGATCTTCGATGTGATCCATGAGTCGTCGCGTCGGCTGACCTCTGCTGAGACAAGACAGCGCCCCTTGCTGTCTGACACTGATTCGCTCACCGCCTATCTGGACCTTCCAAACCGGTCCATCGACGTGCCGCATTTGGCCGTCATGTTGTTGAACAGCAGGAACCAGGTCCTGCAAGAGATCACCTTCCCGGAAACCGAGGAACCCTCAAGCGTCGCCTTGTCGCTTGGTAAGCAGGTGTTGGAAGCCCATGCGAGCGCCGTGATCCTCGCGACGCTCAGGCCGGGGCAAAAGGTCCTGCCCACGACGCGCGACGTCGATATCACGAAGCAAGTCGCGAAGCTGGCCGCGGCGCTCGGCGTCGCGTTCCATGAACACCTGATCTTCACGCGCGACAAAAGCTACAGCTTGAAGTTCGAAGTCGATCTGACGTCGCGCTCTGACATCGCGAAAAGCTTGCACGCCGAACGGGGACGCCGCCCCGGAGCGTCGTTGCTGAGGGGGCGTTCGCTGGGGCGCGCCGCTGGTTCGGTCGGCGGCTTCTCCGACAGCGGCATGTTCGCGACGCTGGTGCTTCCGAAAAACGCCAGCATCAAGGACGTGGCGGGGCCGTCCGATGCAGACCTCGTCAAAGGGAGCCACAAGCTCCGGACCCTCAGCGACCATGACCTGATGGCCCTGCTGTTGAGCCACGTGACAGGCAAGCGCGGCAACGAGGTCGTCGATTGTGCGATCCTCAACTGCAGCAGCTTCGCGACCATGCTCAGCACGCCGTCGTTCAGGCTGCTCGAGCTGCCGGGACTGACCCCCCACGGCGTTGCCGCGATCAAGCTGGTCTATACCGCGGCGATCCGGCTGTTCAGGGCCGCCGTCATGGACCAGCCCAGCCTGGATGGCCTGGACAAGCTGACGCGTTACCTGACGGCTGCGTTGTCGCGTGAGAACGTCGAGCACCTCCGCATCCTGTTCCTGGACTCCGATGGACGGCTGCGCGCGGACGAGGCCCAGTCCCGCGGCACCGTCAACCACGCGCCGGTGTACCCGCGCGAGGTCGTCCGGCGTGCGTTGGAGTTGAAGGCCGAGTTCCTTATCCTCGTCCACAACCATCCGAGCGGCGATCCGACGCCTTCCCAAGATGACATCGACATGACGAACCAGATCAGGGACGCAGCGGCGTTCCTCAACCTGAAAGTATGGGACCACATCATCATCGGGAACGGAAGCTGGTTCAGCTTCCGCAAGGAGGGCCTGCTGCAGGGTGCCTCCTCCCAAGAGGTCGAGCCGCGTCGCCGCCACGTGGCCGCGTAGCGGCGAAGCCAGCCGATCTGTGCTCCCCGGCACGCCAGATCGCGCGGCGGCGCCGGGCGGCCACTGGCACGGTGCCGTTCTACGCCTGGCTGTCCCGGGCGCGGGCGGGGATGCTCACTCTTCCCGCCATCGGCGCTTCTTGAACACGTCCAGGCGGGGCCGCGCCCGCCGCTGCGCGTCCGGCAGCGCCAGCCAGGCTTGCAGCCGCTCCAGCACTTCCCGGGTCACCAAGGCGAGGTCGAGCGCCAGGGCCTCGGCCAGCGGGTAGAACCGAACTGCTTCCAGCTCGCCCGACCCGCCGAGCGTCCCTTGCGTCGCCGCGGCATCCACCACCAAGAACCGCGCGTTGAACCGCATCGCGCTTTCCGGCGGCGTCACCGCCCGGCACAGGTACTCGACCGCATGGAGCCGGGGCGGCGCGCCGAGCGTCAGGCCGGTTTCCTCCTCCAGTTCCCGCGCCGCCGCCGCCACCAGGGCGCGGGCCAGGCGCGGGCGGGCGGCCCGGCCTACCGCGGCGAGAACGTCGTCCCGCGGTTCCGTGGCCGCCGGCCGCAGCGCGTCGCCGGGATCGACGGAGCCGCCGGGGAACACCAGCCGGTTCGGCATGAAGCGGTGCCCGGCGCCGCGCAGGCCCATCAGCACCTCCGGCCCTGACGGCCCGGTCCGCAGCACGATCAGGCTGGCGGCGTGGCGGGCGAACACGGGGCGTCTTGCTGGCGGCTGAGGGCTCACGGCGGATCGGTCCTATGGTTGCATTGCCGCCAGCACGGCGCGGCAGCGGCATATAGCAAAGCGGCGACCCCTTCAAAACCTCGGGCTGGGCGTTTCCGCAGGGCCGCTGGCCCAGCGCGCGAGTCGGCGCGTCGATTTTTCTGCACGTGGCTGCATCCGTATAAGGGCGTCAGCGGTAATGGTGGTGTTGAAACAGAAACAGCGCCAATCATTGTTGAGAAGCGGACCATGATCGCGAAAGACAAAGGATGAAAATCGGCATCCTGTTTACGATTTTGGCATCTTCGTTGCTCGTTGCCGCTGTAAAGGTGGATGGCCCGGTGCAGGGCAACGGCGTGACGCTTGTGATTGGTCGCGTCTTGCTCCCGGGGTGACTGCATGACACCTGGCCGGTGGTGCTGCACCGGCCGGCCCCGCTTGCCGTCCCGCGCACCCGCGCCGATGATGCAGGCATGATGGACGCCGCTCCAGACCAGGCTGGTTCCGATGAGATTGCGATGTTGCTGACGCGGTGCGCGCAGGCGGACGGCGTCGCGTTCCGTCGGCTCTACGACCTGCAATCGGCGACCCTGTACGGCGTGGCGCTGCGGATCACCCGCCAGCCGGCGCTGGCGGCGGACGCGGTGCACGATGCGATGCTGCAGGTTTGGCGCAATGCCGCCCGGTTCGACCCGGCGCGCGGCAATGCCCGGGCCTGGCTGTTCAGCCTGGTCCGTTACCGCGCGCTCGATGCCATCGCCCGCATCGGCCGGGAGGG
>CALMAB010000016.1 GCA_937858325.1 uncultured Acetobacteraceae bacterium | reverse complement strand
AGCGCGTAGTTCTGGAACACCATGGCGATGTCGCGCGCCGCCGGGTCCAGATGGGTGATGTCGCGCCCGTCCAGCACGACCTGCCCGCCGCTCGGCACCTCCAGCCCGGCGACCAGGCGCAGCAGCGTGCTCTTGCCGCAGCCGCTGGCGCCGACGATCACCAGCATTTCGCCGTCCGCGAGCGAAAGGTCGATGCCGGCCAGGACCGACGCCGGGCCGAACCGTTTTTCGAGCCCGTGCAGTTGGAGCGTCGCCACCCTCTACTTGTCCCCTTCCGCCAGGCCCTTGACGAACCACCGCTGCATCAGCAGCACCACCGCGACCGGGGGCAGCAGCGCCAGCACGGCCGCGGCCATCACGCGGTTCCACTCGGTCTGCACCTCCGAGCCGATCATCTTGACGATGCCGATCACCACCGTGTCGAGCCGCGGGTCCGTCGCGACCAGGAGCGGCCACAGGTACTGGTTCCAGCCATACACGAACAGGATCACGAACAGCGCCGCGAGGTTCGGGGCGGACACCGGCAGCAGGATGTCCCGCAGGAAGCGCCACGGCCCGGCGCCGTCCATGCGCGCAGCCTCCATCAACTCGTCCGGCACCGCCAGGAACACCTGGCGGAACAGCAGCGTCGCGGTGGCGGAGGCGACCAGCGGCAGGGTCAGCCCGGTGAAGCTGTTGATCAGGCCCAGGCCCGCCATCACCGAGTAGGTCGGGATGATCCGCACCTCGACCGGCAGCATGAGGGTGAGAAAGATGACCCAGAACGCCAGCCGCCGCCCGGGCCAGCGGAAAAACGCGACGGCGTAGGCGGACAGCACAGAAATCGCGATTTTTCCCAATGCAATCACCAGCGCCATGCCGAAGCTGACCAGCAGCATCCGCCACAAGGGCGTGACGCCGGGGCCGCCGTTGCGCAGCACGTCCGCGTAGATGCCGAGGCCATGGAGATCCGGCACCAGCGACAAGTCGCCGCGGGCGATCACGTCGGCCGGCTGCGTGGACCCGGCCAGCACCAGCCACACCGGCAGCGCGAACAGCAGCACGCCCGCGCCCAGCACCCCATGCGCCAGCCAGTCAGTCCGCACGGCGCCGCCCGAGCACGCGGAACTGCAACGCCGTCAGCGCGATCACCGCCGCCATCAGCAGCACGGACTGCGCCGAGCTTGACCCAAGATCAAGGTTCACCACCCCGTCCCGATACACCTTGACCACCAGCGTTTCCGTGGCCTTGCCCGGCCCCCCGCCGGTCAGCGCCTGCACCGTGCCGAAGGTGTCGAAGGCGGCATAAACCAGGTTCACCACCAGCAGGAACAGCACCGTGGGCGCCAGCAGCGGCAAGGTGATGGTGCGGAAGCGGCGCCAGCCGCGGGCGCCGTCCATGCGCGCGGCCTCCGTCACCGTGCGCGGGATGGCTTGCAGCCCCGCCAGGAAGAAGATGAAGTCGTAGCTCACCTGCTTCCATGCGCTGGCCAGCACCACGACGCTCATCGCCTGCGCGTCCCGCAGCCGGTAGTCCCAGGCGATGCCGTGCCGGTTCAGCCAGCGGCCCAGGAGGCCCACCTGCGGGTGCAGCACCAGGATCCACAGCACCGCCGCGACGGCCGGGGCGATGGCGTAGGGCCAGATCAGCAAGGTGCGGTAGGCGGCGCGGCCCCGGATGTCCCGGTCGGCAAACACCGCGAGCAGCAGCGCCACCCCCATGCTGAGCGCCGCGATCGCCGCGCAGAACAAGGCGGTGCGCCCGGCGCTTTCCCGATACAGCGGGTCGGCCAGCAGGTCGGAGAAGTTTTCGAAGCCCACGAACTCGGTGCGCAGGCCGAAGGCGTCCTGCCGCGCGGCGCTGAACCACATCGCCTGCCCGGCCGGCCACAGGAAGAACACGGCCGTCAGCACGATCTGCGGCGCGGCCAGCAGGACCGGCAGCAGCCGCCCGGGAAAGATGGTCCGCCGTTCCATGGCGCGGACCGGTCAGGCGCGGTTCGCGCGCTCGAACTCCCGCAGCACGCGGTTGCCGCGGTTCACCACGTTGTCGAGCGCCGCCTGCGCCCCCTGCTGGCCCTGCAACGCGCGCTCCACCTCCTCATAAACGATGTTGCGCAGCTCCGGCATCCGGCCGAGCCGGAAGCCCCGGCTGTTCGGCGTGACCGTGCCGCGGGTCAGTTGCTTGATCGGCACGTCGGCGCCGGGGTTCTTGTCATAATAGCCCTGCCGCTTGCTTTCCTCGTAGCCCGCGAGCGTCACCGGCACGTATCCGGTGTTCTGGTGCCACTCGGCGTCCCGCGCGGGCTGCGCGATGAACGAAAGGAACTGCGCGACCCCCTTGTACTCCGCGGGCGTGCGGCCCGGCGCCGTCATGGTCCACAGGCTGGCGCCGCCGATGATCGAGTTGATCGGCGCCTGCGTCAGCTCCGGGTCGTAGGGCAGCGGCGCTTCCAGCCAGCGGAACTTGGCGTTCTTCACGATGTCGGCGCGCCCGCCGGACGAGTTGAAGGAGATCGCCGCTTCTCCCGAGTAGAACACCGGGTCGGGCGAGTTGTCCCGGCCGGTGTAGCGGAAGGTGCCTTCCTTCGCCATGGAAAGGATGCGGTCCAACTGCTTGACGAACGGCGGCGCGTTGACCAGCAGCGCGGTGTCCAGCCCCTCGAACCCGTTCGCCTTGGTGGCAAACGGCAGGTCGTGCATGGCGGCAAACTGCTCCATCTGGATCCAGGGAAACCAGGCGGTGGTGCACGCCGTGGGGGCGGCGAACTTGGCGCGGATTGCCTGCGCCGCCGCGATCACCTCCGGCCAGGTCGCGGGGGGTTTGGCCGGGTCAAGCCCGGCGCGCTCCAGGGCGTCCGCGTTGAGCCACATCACCGACGTGCTGGAGTTGAACGGCATGGACGCGAGCCGCCCGTCCGGCAGGCTGTAATAGCCGCGCACCGCGCCGATGTAGGCGGCCGGGTCGATGGCGACGCCGCTTTCCCCGATCAGTTGCCAGGTCTGCTTGACCGCGGGGCCGGCCGCCAGCATGGAGCCGGTGCCGACCTCGTACATCTGCACCAGATGCGGCGCCTGCCCGGCGCGCCAGGCGGCGATAGCGGCGGTGAGGGTTTCCGGGTAGGTGCCCTTGAACACCGGCACGACCTCGACGTCTTTTTGGGCTGCGTTGAACGCAGCGCAGATGCGGTTCACCTCGTCGTTCAGCGCACTGTTCATCGCGTGCCAGAACACGACGCGGGCGCGCCCGGCCTGCGCTTGGGCGTGGGAATCCTGGGCGCGGGCATGGAAGCCGAGCGCCGCCGCGCCGGCGATCAAAGTGCGTCGCTTCATGGACGAAGTCCCCGGTTTTGTGGCGCGGCCGATGGTGCCGCGCCGTGTCGCAGCGATGTTGCCGGATGATGGCCGGGCCGTGAAGGCGTGCCCTACCGCTTGTACACGGACCACAGCATCAGCCAGCGGATCGGGAACACCCAAACGATGCCGGCCACGCACCAGTACAGCGCCTCCAGCGTCCAGTGCAGGCGCGGCGCCAGGTCCGGCAGGGTGATGGCCGCCACGACGTAGGCGAGGATGAACAGCACCCCGGCAATGGTGGCGATGGCGGGTCTCGACATGCACGCTGCCTAGCCCGGCGTCTCGGTTGCCGCAATGGCCGGGAGGCGGTACAGCCGGGCGGGCACCAGCGCCCACACGTCACCCAAGGCAGCACCATGGACCTCAAGGACCACATCCGCGGCATCCCCGATTTCCCGAAGCCGGGCATCCTGTTCTACGACATTTCCACCCTGCTGCGGAACCCCGATGCGTGGCAGGTGGCCATGGGGCGGCTGGCCAACATCGTGCGCGGGCACCAGCCGCATCTGCTGGCCGGGGTGGAATCCCGCGGTTTCCTGCTGGCGGCGCCCTTGGCGCTGAAGCTCGGCTGCGGCTTCGTCATGCTGCGCAAGCGCGGCAAGCTGCCGGGCGCGGTGGTCAGCCTGGATTACGACCTGGAATACGGCACGGACCGGATCGAGATCCAGGCGGACGCCGTGACGCCCGGCGCCCGGGTGGTGGTGGTGGACGACCTCCTCGCGACCGGCGGCACCATGGCGGCGGGCATCGCGCTGCTGCGCCGGGTGGGCGCCGAGGTGCCGGCGGCGGCGGCGCTGATCGAGCTGACGTTCTTGGGCGGCCGGGCGCGGGTGGACGTGCCGTTTGAGTCACTGGTGGCGTATAAT
>CALMAB010000015.1 GCA_937858325.1 uncultured Acetobacteraceae bacterium | reverse complement strand
CCGGCGCGACCTCGACCTTCCTGCTCCAAACCCCAGGGGGCGCCGAGGCGAAAAGCCTTTGCCAAAGCCGTGACGCGCCCGCCCTCGCGCCCGGCGCCGCCGTGCGGCTGGCCTGGCCGCCCGCCCATACGGTCGTGCTGCGGTCGTAGGCCTCCATGCTCCGCCACGTCACGATCCCGCCCGAGCGCGCCTGGTCCACCTGGTCCGACCGGCCCGCCGAGATAGTGTTCCTGCCGCTTGGCGTCCGGCTGACGCCGGTGGCGTATGCGGGAAGCCGCAACGCCGCGACGCTGTTCCCGCCGGGCGAAGGCCAGCGCCTGGGTCGCCATGATCTTGCGGCCGGGACCGTCGCGCTGGAGCTGACCCATGCCGGCACCACGCTCGCCTGGTCCTACGCCAAGCCCGACCCGTTCCGCGTCGTCGGCCGCTGGCGCGCTTTGAGCCTTGGCGAATGGGGCCTGCGCTTCTGGGTCAATTTGTGCCTGTCGGTGGAGGGCGGCGAGGCGGTCGCATACGACCCCGAGGCCGGTGCCGCGGTCGTAAAGGTCGACACCCGCTTCGTGGCGCTGGTCGGGGCCGAGCCTGCGGTCCAAGTCACCGGACACGACAGCGTGGCCGCGGTGGCCGCCCACTACGAGCGGCACGGCTATTTCCACCTCGGGTCGCGCTCCGAGCAGGCCCGGGTGCTGGCGCTGCGCTACAATCTCGAGATGACGCGCGCTGGCCGCTTCGCGCTGGCCGTGGCGGACCGGCGCGACCTCGCCATCGCGGGCGCGCGGGACGCGCTGGCAAACCCGCCGGCCGAGCCGCCGCCCGCGCACACAGGCCGCCATACGGGCGCGCTTGACGCCCTGCGCGACGTGATGGGCTGGAACACGGTGTGGGACGAGGTGAACGCCCGGCCCTACACCTCCATCAGCCGCAACTGGAACCAGCAGAAGTTCGGCGGCTTCGGCGTGTGGCTCGACGACCAGCTCTACGCCGCCCTGATGACGGGGATGCTGGACGCCGAGGTCGGCCGCGAGAACCTGCACGCCGCCCTCGCCAGCGCGACGCCGCAGGGCAACTTCGCTTGCCTCGTCACCGCCAACGATGCCTGGGTGGACCGCACGCAGCTCCCGGTCGCCTCCTTCGTGGTGTGGTCGATGTTCCTGCGCAGCCGGGACCCTTCCATCCTCCGGCTCATGACCGGCAGCCTCCGCCGCAACCATGCCTGGTGGTGGGCGAACCGCGACCCCGGCCGCCGCGGCCTCGTGTCCTACGGCACCTCCGACGTGGGCGAGGGTCTCTACAAGGGCACCT
This sequence comes from uncultured Acetobacteraceae bacterium, assembly GCA_937858325.1. Classification (GTDB taxonomy): domain Bacteria; phylum Pseudomonadota; class Alphaproteobacteria; order Acetobacterales; family Acetobacteraceae; genus CAHJXG01. The sequence continues at coordinate 11,111 of CALMAB010000015.1, read as the reverse complement.
CCTTTGGAGCGCGCAACGAGTCCTCCATGGACAACGCGCCGATCCATGACGAGGCCCGGTATGATCCCGCCACCCGCACGCTGGACTGCCTGGATGTCGGGCTGAACAGCCTGCTGGCGCTTGATGCCGAGATGCTGTCGCTGATCACGGCGGAGCTCGGCGACGCCGGGGCGTCGCGGAAGCACGCGGCGCGGGCCGAAGCGACACGCGGCCGCATCCGGACGGAGCTGTGGGACGGCACGCGCGGCATTTTCGCCAACCGCCTGTGGTCCGGCGCCTTTGTGCGGAGCCTGGGGCCGACCAGCTTCTACCCGCTGGCCGCCGGCGTCCCCTCGGCGGAGCAGACGCAGAGCCTGCTCCTCCACCTCTCGAACCCCAAAACCTTCGGTGGCGAACCCGGCCTGCCCGGCGTCACGCGCGATGACGCCGCGTTTGCCGACAACTCCTATTGGCGAGGGCGCATCTGGCCGCCCCTCAACTATTGGGTCTGGCAGGGGTTGCGGCGCGCGGGCCAGCGCGCGGAGGCCCGCGTGCTGGCGGAACGGAGCTTCGCCCTGTTCGGAGCTGCCTGGGTGCGCCGGCTCTGCCCGGAGAACTACAACGCCGTGACGGGCGAGCCTTTGGACCAGCCCGACACGGACGGCTTCTATGGCTGGGGCGCGCTGATGCCCGCGATGGCGGTGGGCGACATCACCGACGTGTCGCCCTGGTCAGGCTGGGAGGTCACGAATGGCGGCCAGGATGTCACGCTGGGGCCAATCCTAAGCCCGGCGGGCGCGGTCACGGTTTCGGTGTCGGAAGGCGTGCTGGCGATCCTCAAGGGCAGCGCCCCCATCCTGGAAACCAATCTCGCCGGCACCCTGGCGCACCTGCGTATCGAGCGGGACCGCCTGTCCTTTGTCCTGGACGGGCAGGCCGCGGCCGACAGCTTCGTCCACGCGGCGGCGGATGGAACGGTCGTGCTTGCGCGGGCCGGAACACGGGACCTGGCGGTGGCCGCACAGCCCGGCGGCGTGCGGCTGACCGGTTTCGAGGAGCGCGATGGCAGGACCGTGGTCGATGTGCTTTGGTCCGGCGAGGGACGCAGCTGAAGGCGTCGAGATCGTCCTGCTGCCCCGGACGTGCTGCGAAGGAGGGCAAACGTGCCCGATTACATCATCGTCGGCGGAGGGTCAGCCGGGTGCGTCATGGCTGCCCGGCTGAGCGAGAACAGCGACGCGTCCGTGCTGCTGCTGGAAGCGGGGCCGCCGGACCGCGACCGCACCATCCACATGCCGGTCGGCTTCTTCAAGATGACGGGCGGGCCGCTGGTTTGGACGTTCGAAACCGTGCCGGGGCGGGAGATCAAGGGCCGCCGGATGGTTTACACGCAGGGACGGGTCCTCGGGGGCGGCAGTTCGGTGAACGCGCAAGTCTTCACGCGCGGCTGCCCCGAGGACTATGACCAGTGGGCGGCCGAGGATGGGTGCACGGGCTGGTCCTTCGCGGACGTGCTGCCCTACTTCAAGCGGTCCGAGGACAACGACCTGCTGTCCAGCTCTTTTCACGGCAACGGCGGGCCGCTCGGCGTCACGAGCCAGCCGGCGCATCGGCTGACCCGCGTTTTCGTGCAGGCGGCGCAGCAGGCCGGCCTGCCCTACAACCCCGATTTCAACGGCGCGAGCCAGGCGGGATGCGGGATCTACCAGACCACCACCCGCCATGGGCGCCGGTGCAGCACGGCCGTGGGCTACCTGCGGCCCGCGCTCGGGCGGCCCAACCTTTCGGTGCGGACAAACGTGCTGACGACGCGCGTGGTGGTCGAGGCCGGCCGGGCCGTCGGCGTCGAGATCGTCGAGCGCGGGCGGAAAACAGTGCTGCGGGCCGAGCGCGAGGTCATCGTGTGCGCCGGGGCGATTGGCTCGCCGAAGCTGCTGATGCTGTCAGGCATCGGCCCGGCCGCGCACCTGCGCGGGCACGGGATCGCCGTGCTGCAGGACCTCCCCGGCGTCGGGCAGAACCTGCAGGACCACATGGACGTCGATACCGTCCACGAACTCAACGGCCCGCATTCCTACGACAAGTACAAGAAGCTCCGCTGGAAGCTGCTGGCCGGCCTCGAATACAAGGCGTTCGGCAAGGGGCCGGTGACGTCCAACATCGTCGAGGGCGGGGCGTTCTGGTGGGGCGACCGGGCGGAGGCGACGCCGGACCTGCAGTTCCATTTCCTGCCGGGCGCGGGGGTCGAGAAGGGCATCGGCACCGTGCCGAGCGGCAACGGCTGCACGCTCAACACCTACCATGTCCGCCCGCGGTCGCGCGGTTGGGTGGCCTTGCGGTCGGCCGACCCGTCGGCGCCGCCTGTGATCGACGTCAACGCCTTTGCCGAGCCTTACGACCTCCAGCGGACAATCGACGGCCTCAAGCTCTGCCGCGAGATCATGGCGCAGAAGGCTTTCGCGCCCTTCGTGCTGCGGGAGCACCTGCCCGGCGGGGCCGTGCGGTCGATGGCCGACTACGAGACCTTCGCGCGCGAAGCGGCCCGCTCGGCCTACCATCCCGTGGGCACCTGCCGCATGGGAGGTGGGCCGGACGCCGTGCTCGATCCCGAACTCCGCGTGCGGGGCATCGACGGGCTGCGCGTGTGCGACAGTTCCGCCATGCCGCGCCTGGTCTCGTCGAACACCAACGCGGCGGTGGTCATGATCGGCGAAAAAGCGGCCGACCTGGTGCGGGGCAACAGGGCGGCGCGTCCCGAGCCGGCGCTCGCCTGACGCCAGCCTTTTGCGGCGTCAGGCCGTGTCGCGGTCCGAAACGTCTTGATCCGTGACCGCGACGACGGTTCCGTGATCCACAGGGATCAAGCCTTCGGCGTCATCACCGATTCAGGTTCGAAGGTCCATGGCGTCCTGCTCAGCACCGCGGCACCCGCCACCCTCACCATCCAGCTCGAGAAGATTTCGCAACGGAACGTTTCCAAGTCAGCTCCCGCAGCAACTGAGTGACTGACCGCGCTCGCGGCATCGCCGCGGCGTGACGGGCGGCAATGCCGTTCGGATCACTCGGGGTGCCAGTCCTCGGCACGCAGGGTCGCATAGTCAACCATGCCCGACGGCACGTAGCCCTTGAGCCAGGTCGGGACGACGTGCGCCTGCGGCACGAAGAACAGCGGCAACGCGGGCAGGTCCGCCGCGTAGATGCGCTGCATTTCCGCCCATGCGGCCTTCTGCTCGGGCAGGCCGAGTGTGGTCTCGGCGATCTTGAGCTGATCCTCGAACGCCTGGTTTCTCCAGGCCATGTAGTTGCTGCCGCCCCAGCCGTTCGCTTCGGTCGGAATGGCGTTCAATCCATAAAGCTGGCGCGGCGGGTAGCTGACGTTGAACAGCCAGTTGAAGAGCGCAAGGCCGCCATACTGCCGATGCTTGAGCGTCGTGCCAAAGAAGGTGCGCTGCACCTCGTTGCGGAGCACCACGTCGATGCCGACCGCCTTGAGCTGGTTCTGCACGACCAGCTCCACGAGTTCCATCAGGCGCACGCCGAGGCCCATGCGCAGGTCGATGCTGAACCGCTCGCCTCCCGCGTTGCGCAGGATGCCGTCCGGCCCCGGCGTGTAGCCCGCTTCTTTCAGCAACGCCTTTGCCTGCGCAGGATCGAACGGGACCACCGGCAAGCCCGGCGCGAACATCGGCTCCCTTGGCGGAACCCAGGTCGCGGCAAGCGTGAAGCGCCCGCCCGCCAGCTTCGCGCTCATCGTCTTGCGGTCGATCGCCAGGAGGATGGCGCGGCGGACGCGCACGTCGGCGAGGAACTTGTTGTCCAGATCGAAATCGATGTTCCAGAACGCGAGCGCGTCGTTGAACACGTATTGGAACCCGGCCGGGTTGTCCTTCTGCATCGCCAGCACCTGGTCGAGCTGCAGCCCGATGGCGTCGCCCGGCGCCATGTCCACGTCGCCCGACAGGAGGTTGGCTTGCAAGGCCGCCGTGTCGGCAATCGACCGGGCGACGATGCGCTTGATCGCGGGCGCCTTGCCGGTCCAATACGGGTTCGGCTCCAGCACGATCTGCGAACTGCTGTCGTAGCCGGTAATGAGGTATGGCCCGTTCCAAAGGCCGGGCGTCGTCGGCGCGCGGTTGTAGATCGTGCCGCTCAGGTAGTCGCCGGGCTTGGTTGCTCCGTAGAACGCCGGGCCGTCCGAATGCTCGGACAGCAACTGTCTCATGCGGTTGTAGAGCGGCGTCACCTCGTCGAGGTGCAGCACGGCCGTCTGGTCATCGACGATATCGACGCTGCGCACGCGGCCCCACATGCGCGCGTCGGGGAAGCCGCTGCCGGGGTCGGCGCCGACCTTGGCGGTGTAGGCGATGTCCTTGGTCGTCAGCGGCACGCCGTCGCCCCAGAACAGATCCTTGCGGAGCGTCCAGCGCACGGCCAAGCCGGGCTTGCCGTCCGGCTGCGTTTCGGTGGTCACGCGGCCGTTGTCCAGGCTCGGCAGTTCTGTGCACAACGAGCACACGTTCTGCCAGTCCGGCGTGAACATCGTGACCTGGCGGCTGGCAAAGCCGAGGACCCAGCTTTTCACGATCTGCGGGTCGATGTAGGGATGCTCGCTCGGCGGGAACGACGTCATGCCCACGACGAGCTGCTCGTGCGGACGGGGCTGCGCGAGCGCCGCGCTTCCAAGGCTCGCCGCAGCCAGCGCCGTGAGAACGGTGGCCTTCACCGACCTCACGTCGCGGCGGAGCCAGCTTCCGAAACGGTTCGGCGTGTCGTGCGTGGGCGACGTTTGGGAGGGATGCACTTCCGGTTGGCTCCGAACCTCGCGCGGGCGGCTGCCAGCAGAGCCTGCAGCGTCCCGCGTGCCACTGTCCCACCAAGCGGCAGGGTTGGCGAGCCATGGCCGGCAACCATCTGCCGTGGGAACAAAATACCGAGCCTTATTGGATCACGCCATGATCCGTCTGCACGACCCACGAAGTCCCGTGCGGGGTGATGCTGGTGACGCGGCCGACACCAGGCACTTGGTCGCCGACCTTGACCAAGCGCCCGCCCGCTTGTCCTGGCGCCGCACTGACGTCGCTCAGCACTGCGACGCCAAATGACGCTGCTTGCACGTGGTAGCCCGGCAAAGTGCGCGCAGCGTCAGCCGTCGTGGCCTCGGCAGCAACGGCCTTGCCGTCGTCAGCAGGGGTGGAAGCAGGCGACGCCGCGCCAGCCAGCTGCCTGCCCGGCTCTGGGGCGGCAGCAACGGGATCGCGGGCAAGCGCAAGGAGGCGTTGCTCCAAGGCTTTGCTGCTGGCTTGCAGCGTGTCAGCCAAGGTAGCCATCTCCGTACGGAGCTGAGCACCCTCGTCGCGTGCGTCGCGCACGTCGTGGTTGGTGGCGACCAGGCGTTGCTCCAGGTCCGTCACCTTTGCTTGCAGGTTTCCGATCAGGCTCCCAACCTCCGCGCGCAGCTTCTCGTTCTCGGCTTGCGTGTCGCGCATGAGCTGGCTCACCTGGCTCACCAGGGCAAGCAGGCTGGCCGAGTGCTGCGACAGGACAGCGGACGTCACGGATGCTGCATCTGTCATATCGGGTGCGGCAACAGCGGCAGCCGGCGCCTCGGCTTGGGCGGGCACCGGCTTGGCAAGTTCCGTCATCTGCGGCTTCGATGCGGCAGCCTCGGCCGGCTTGGGCGACCCGGCCCCTGTTGGGGTGAACGCGTCGGAAGGCGTGGGGGAGAACGGCGGCGCGGACGGGGCCGAGGTCGGGACGTCTGGCATCGGTTGCCCAGGCATGGCGGCAGCAAGCGCGGCAGGTTCCGCCGCGGGTAAGCTGACGGCCTCCGCCTCGGGCGCCGGCTTGGGGGCTGGCCGCAGCAGCGCAACCTTTTCGCTCAGGGCGCGGAAGAAGGGTTGGCTTGCCGCAGTGTCGTGGAAATGCTGGGCAAGGGTGGCAAGGGTGGCATTGATCGCGGCCGGGCCGCCATTCGATGCCCTCGCGGTCCATGCGTGGTAGCTGCCCGCCGCAAGCGCGCACAACGCCAGGGTTGCGGCTGTGCCAAGCATTGCCGTGCGAACGGGACGCCGCCTTGCTGGAACGGCTGACACCGTGGCCGGTGGGCCGTGCTGCACGTCCTCCGGCAGGTTGAGCTCTGCCGCCGCGGCTCGCAGCCGCTCGAACATCGGGTTTGACAGCCGGGGAGGCGGTGCGAGCCTGGGCGGCGGCGAGGGCTTGTGGCGGTAGGATGCGCTATACTGACTCTCATAGCACCGCTGCTTGTTCGCGAACTTGGCGTCAAGCGCCTGAGCCGTAAGGGAGTGCACAGGGGGAACGGACATCTCTGGAGCTACCTGCGTTTCGACGAAGTTGATGTTCACGAAGTCGGCGAGCAGTCTCGATTCATGCGACGGTTACGCACCGAATGTCGGGTTTGGCGACGTTGTGCGGTTTGTTAAACAAGCGGCGCGGTATGCGCAACCTCGCTGCTGTATAGTTTTGCGGCGTTGATCGCGTCATCGGGTCGTCAAGGGGAAAGACTTGCTGCGAGCCGGGGCGTTGGTGCGGCGAGCCAAGGGGAGACGTAGTTCCATTATCCCGCGACTGGTTCAAACGGCGCGAGGCGAAGCGCGCCCGGGTCGAAGCCACCATGGGATGAGAAAACGGCGATGCCGCCCGCTGACGGCTCATGCCAAGGCTCGTTGACTGGAACCGTCCACCGTCATTGCGAGCGAAGCGTGGCAATCGGGGCCGTAGGAGCAAAGGCCGTGCCGTGCCGCCCTGGATCGCCACGGCCCAAGCGGGTTTTTGCGATGACGGGCATGGGTCATGACCAGTGAGACCTGGTGTCGATGCCTGCGGGCCGCGGCCGTTTGCCGGCCTACCCGGCCCCGCGCGAACAGCCTAAGCAGGCTTGCGTGGCTTGCACCACGCAAGCCTGCTTAGGCGTTCTTGTTTGGACGCATCATTTTGCCGGCAGAGCGTGGCACGCTCTGCCGAATGATGCTTAGCATCGCCCGTCGCGACACCGCCCCCGAAGCGTTTGGAACCCCCGCATGACGCAGCTCCGGCCCAAGTTCATCACCTTCGACTGCTACGGCACGCTGACGCGTTTCCAGATGGGTGACATGGCTCGGGACATCTACGCCGACCGTGTTCCGCCCGGCCGCATGGATGCGTTCGTGAAGGACTTCGCCGCTTATCGCCTGGACGAGGTGCTCGGCGCCTGGAAGCCCTACGTGGACGTGATCATGAGCGCCGTCGAGCGGACCTGCCGCAAGCACGGCGTCGCCTTCGTCGAAGTCGAAAGCCGGCGCTTCTACGATGCGGTGCCGACGTGGGGTCCCCATGCGGACGTGCCGGAGGCGCTGAAGCTCGTGGCCAGGCACTACCCGCTCGTCGGCCTGTCCAACGCGGCGGACGAGCAGATCCACGCGAACGTCGCGATGTACGGGGCGCCGTTCCACGCGGTGTTCACCGCCGAGCAGGCGCGGTCCTACAAGCCGCGGATGCGGGGTTTCGAGCACATGCTCGACCGGCTCGGCGCCAGCGCGGGCGCGGCCATCGACGGCTCCGCCCGGCCGTCGGTCGGCGCGTGTATGCCGCCGATCCAGTCCTGCTCGTTGCCGGGCGTCAGGCGCTTCGCCGCGGCCGGCGTCAGCACGGCGTTGCGGACCTGGTATTGCCGGGCCATGTCGATCCAGGCCGACCAAGTTGCCAGCTCCTTTTCGCTTTTGGTGACATAGATCAGGCCGGTGCGGCGGAAGCCGAGGTCCTCGCCCGTGTCGCGGCTCAGCGCGTCCCATAATTGCATGCTGAGCAGTTGCAGCGGCAACTCACGCTCGTCGCGGTTCTGCGTGCGACACCATCCCCAATTGCGGCTGCTCTGCTCGCCGGCAATGCTGCCCTTCTCCAAAAGGGCGACGGAGCGACCCTTCTCGGCAAGGGAATACGCCGCAGCCACCCCGGCGATGCCGCCGCCGATGACGACCACGTCCGCGTGGTCCGGCAAAGCGGCGTCGTTCGGCACCGGTTGGGGGGGAGGGTGCATTCGGTATCCTCTCGTTGGTACATCACGCCTGCTGCGGATTCACCGAGCGAGTGTATGGACAGGGTGCAAGCAGCGGGCCAGCCTGTGCCGAAGCCCCGGGGGGCGGCCAAGCTGCCTCACGCGCGGAGGCGCACGGCGAGGCGCTCGATCATCCGAAGGCAGGCCGCCAGTTCCCCGGTCTCGGCGTACTCGTCCGGCCGGTGGGCGCGCGCGATGTCGCCCGGCCCGCAGATGATCGCCGGCACCCCCGCCGCCTGGTAAAGCCCGCCCTCCGTGCCGAAGCTCACGGCGGCAAGGGGTTCCTGCCCGGACAGGTCCGCGAGCAGGCCGGCGAGTGGCGCTTCGGCGCTGAGCGAAAGCGCGGGATACTGGCTCAGAACCGTCCAGTCGATCCCGTAGCCCTGGTTGACCAGTTCCTGTGCCGCGGCCATACAGGCGCTGCCCGTCGGCGCGGAGCGTGAACGGATCGGACGTCCATCCCGGCTCGGCGGCCGCAACCACGTCCATGTGGCCCGATAGCATGTAGCCCGGCCGTTCCGCGGGACCGACCGTGGCGAACAGGTTCGCCCGGTCGCCTTCCGGCCCCGGCAAAACCGTGACCTTCGCGCCGAAGCCGTCGAGGTCGTCGCGAATCCAGTCAACAATCGCCCCGGTCGGCGCACCGGCAACGGTCGGGAAGCCGACGAGGCGGGCCAGAATGTCCTCAACTACCATTCTGTTCCTTGGGCCTGCCGGGGCCGTTCGGGCGAACCCTACGCTTCGCCCTCGTCCCTGAGAACCGTCATGGTCCGCCGGCCAGGGCGGCGTGTTGCACGACGTTTGCCCCTTCCTGGTTCCGGTACGCCTTTCTTGCCCTTCAGTCGGCCAGCTTGCCGCCTCATCGCCGCTTGGACTCGTCCAACGGCAGCGGCAGCACCTGTTCGGAAGCGCCGGTCTGGAGACCGGGATAAAGCTCAAGCCGGTAGCCGCCCCCGTCCTGCTTCCGTTCGCGCCCCTCCGTGACGATCCGGATCGTGCGCTGCTGCCCCGGCCAAAGGCGCAGGGCACCCGACAAGGGAACGCCGTCTTTAGTGATGGCCGCGGACACCTCCTGGCCGTCGATAAAAACCTTTGCGCGGCGGCGGCCCGTCGCGACGAGCCGGACCCGGGGGGCGAAATCCATCCAACTGCTGCGGTTCGACAGCAAGATGTCGAACGCCCGCCCTCCATCGCCGTCCGTCGGCTGCCACCCATCGGCCGACGCCGACAGCGACATCTCGCGATCCGGATCCCGCAGGTGGTGCAGGAGCCAGAACGCGACCCCCGTCGTGGTCGGCGCCGCGCGACCGTTCTCCTGCTCGGGAACGGCCTTGATGGCGGTGGCATACTCGAACACGGACCAGACATCCGGCACGGCGGCGGCATCTTCGTGCAGGCGCACCGCGTCCTGCGACACAGACAGGAACTGCCCCGGCTCGTAGTCGGGGTTCTCCGCGCCATAAGGCCCAAGCATGACGACCGCCATCTTCCCGCGCCGGTGCGCGAAGCGGACCACGGAAAGGCTTGCCTCCCGCATCTGCCCGGCGTTCGACTTCCACAGCCCCATCGGCCCGTCCGTCGATATGCCGTCCGCCGCTGCGACCCATTCGCGATACGCCGCGTTGCGCCGTCCGCCGCTTTCGATGTCGCCGCCGATGTTCCACGGCCCGACCTGGACGAAGCTCTTGCGCGGAACGCCCGGGCGCTTGTCGAACTGGACGAGGTTCGCGGCGCGGTCCGGACTCCAGCCGTAGTTCAGGCTGGTGTAGGGGATCTTCAGGCCGGACCCGTGCAGCTTCGAGATGGAAACCTGGTCGTCCCCGGGGGACGCGCCGGAAAGGTGGGCGCCGGGCTTGGGCAGGCGCAGGTCGGACTCAAGGAACGCCCGGCGGTTCGTAAGCATGGCCGCCGTTTGCTCGAGCAGCCCTTCCTGGAGCTGCTTCATCATGATGAAGTTGACATACAGCCCATCGACGTTGTCGCGCACGAACCGCCATTGTTCGGGGTTGGCGACGAGGTCGGGCCATTGATCGGCCGAGCCGAGGAACACCTCTTGCGCCCGGGAGGGAGCCGGCACGGCGGATAGGGCGATGGCAGCGGCCAGCGCCGCGACGTGGCCTTTGATCATGCGCCCTCCGCGTCGCTGGATTCGAGGGGCGATCATTCTTTCATTCCGCCAAACCGCTGTTGAGTGCTTCCACGCCGCTGGACCTCCCGACTCCGAAACGTCTTTGTACGATGAAACTGCGCACTTGCGCCATTGCCGCTTGTTGGGCCAGGTCGAGGGCCGGGGTCACTGAATCTTGGGCACCGGCGCGCGGCCACGCGGCAGTTCGATGCGGAACGCGGCGCCTTTTGCGTTGTCCAGCAGCTCGGCCGAGCCGCCCGCCCCGGCGGCGATGGCGCGGACGATTGCAAGGCCAAGGCCGGTGCCCCCTTCACCGCGGGCGGTGGTGAAGAAGGGTTCGAAAACACGGGACCGGTTGGCGGCGGAGATGCCGGGGCCGTTGTCGGCGACGATGATCCGTGTCCGGTCTCCCACGGTGCTGACGTTGACCGAAACAACCGTGCCGGCGCCCTTGCGGTCGGCGCTGGCGTAGGCAGCGGCGTTGTCGAGCAGGCTGGCCAGCAAGGCTTCGAGCGCGTCCGGCGGCAGGGCGACCGTCTCGTGGTGGCCGTGGTGGCAGATCGTCATCCCCATGGCCCGGTAGCGGGGCAGCAGCGCGGCCAGCGTCCCGTCCAACGGCGTTGAAACGGTCGCGCCCGAGCGCATCATGTCGGCGCGGGCGAGGTCGAGCAGCCGCCGCATCAGACGGTCAAGCCTCGCGACGCTGCCGAACACGACCTGCAAGAGCCGGGCGCGTTCGGCAGGGGGCAGGTCCGCGTGATCCTGCAGCAGTTCGGCCGCACCGCGCAGCCCGGCGAGCGGGGTCTTGAACTCGTGCGAAACGCTGCCGGCGAAGGCGATCATGTAGCGGGCGCGCTCGTCCAGCCGGGCGGCCATCTCCCGGATGGCGGCGGAAAGCTCGGCGACCTCGCGCGTGCCGGGATGGGGCAGCGGGAGGATGTCGCCGCCCTGCGC
>CALMAB010000014.1 GCA_937858325.1 uncultured Acetobacteraceae bacterium | reverse complement strand
TCCCCAGCCCGATCCGCGCCGCAAACGCCCCCAGCGCCGCCGCGTCCTGCCGCGCCATGGCCAGCGCCACGTGCCCATCCGGGCGCACCAGATAGGCGGCGTCCCGTCCAAGCCCGGCCTGCTCCGCCGCCCCGTCCCAATCGAAACGGTCCACCGCCACCCCAAGCCCATCGGCAGCCCGCGCCAACCCAGGATCCACGCCGCCATACACCTGCACCCCCCAGTCCAAACCAGCCAGCCCGGCGTAGTTGCCGCCCGTCCAGGGCAGCCGGTCGCCCCCGCGCACCTCCCCGGCCCGGCCCTCGCTCAACGCACTGCCGCGGTAGCTGATGCGCGTCTGCGACAGGGTGCTGAACATCGCCCGGCGCACCGCGGCAAGGCTGGTCAGCGCCGGCATCAAGTGCGGCAGGAACCAGCGGCGCAGGACCTGGCTGCCCCAGCCCTGGCCCACCATGCCCTGGAACGCCCGGTCGGTGGTCTGCACCAGCTTGCGCGCGAACGCGATGCGCTCCGGCTCGTAGCTGTCCAGCACGCCCGGCCCCACCCGGCCCTGCACCACGTGCGCGAGCTTCCATGACAGGTTCACCGCGTCGCCGATGCCGGTGTTCATGCCCTGGCCGCCCGCCGGGCTGTGCACGTGCCCGGCGTCGCCCACGATGAACGCGCGCCCCACCCGGAACCGCGCCGCGACCCGGTGGTGGACCCGGTAGGTGGAAAACCAGTTCGCCCGCTCCACCCGGATGCCGAGCAGTTCCTCCGCCGAAGGCCGGACGTCCTCGAACGACACCTCCGCACGCTCCCCCAGCTCCGCCGGCACGATCCCGATCAGGCGCTGCATCCCGCTGCTGCGCACCGGCAGCATCACCACCAGGCTGCGCTCCCCAAGCTGCATGAACACGTCGTTCGTGGACGGCCCGGCCACCGCCACGTCGGCGACGTAGAACAGCTGGTCATAGGTCCCGCCGGGGAAGCCGAGGCCAAGCTGCTGCCGCACCGTGCTGTGCGCGCCGTCGCAGCCGCACAGGTATGCGGCCTCGCACGCCTCCTCCGTCCCGTCACGCCGGAGCGTGGCGCGGACGTGCCCGCCGCAATCCTCGAAGCCGTGCAGCGCCGTCCCCCATTCGACGGCAACCCCGTGCGACGCCAGCTGCTCCACCAGGAACCGTTCGTGGTCGTCCTGCGGGAAGCTGAGCGCATTGGGATACGGGCTGATGCCGGCGCCCGCGTCCTTCAGCGACAAGCGCGCCACCTCCGCGCCGTGCTCGCGGAAATGCGCCGTTTGCACGAGGATGCCGCGCCCGATCACCGCGTCCGCCAAGCCGAGCTGCCCGTAGAACTCCAGGGTGCGCGCCTGCAGCACCATCGCGCGGGACGCCTGGCCCGGGCCGCTGGCCCCGTCCACGATGCGGAACCGCACCCCGTGGCGGGCGAGCCGCAACCCAAGCGTCAAGCCGGTCGGGCCGGCGCCGACGACCAGCACGGGCAAGTTGGGCATCGCCGCCTCCTATGCTGGCGTATCTATACCTTTCTCCCGCCGCCGGGTCATGTCCGATGTGCCGCCAGCGTTCACGCCAACACCCCCTTGCCTCTCCCCGTCCGTCATTGCCAGCGGAGCGCCAGCCCCGTAGGCCGCCCTGCCCCCATCAATGCCGCGGAAGCTCCACCGCCCCCGCCGGGCTGGTGCTGTAAAGCCCGCGCAGCATCACCCCGTCCGTCGTCTGCAGCACGTCCAGCGACGCATACAGCCCCGTTTTGAACGACGCCGACGTGGTGTCCGCGGTGAACTGCAGCGTGTCCAGCACCGTGTTGCCGCTCCACAGCGTCATGCGGTGCGTCGCGTCGTCAAACCCGAAGGAGCTGGCGGTCAGGCCCTTCAGCACCACGCTCTGCGGCCCGTAGGAGCTGCTGCCCTCGCTGGCCCGGATGCCAAGGGTGCCCGCGAACAGCTGCGGCTTGTCCAGCAACAGCGTCCCCATGCGGATGTCGATGGTGACGCCAGCGCCCACCTGCCGGGCCAGCTCCAGCGTCCCCGCGTTGGCTTCCCCGGTCGGCGCGACCACCGCCCCGTTGGTCATGGTGATCGTGCCCGTGCCCCCGAGCGGCGCGCCCACCACCACGTGCCCGCCTTCCACCGTGGACGCGCCCACGTTGAAGCCGGTCGTCGCGTCGCCGTTCACCGTGAGCGTCGAGCCGTCCTTCACGTCGAACCCGGCGCCCAGCGCCGCCCCCGCCGCCAAGTTCACCACCATGTTGTCCGGCGCCGTGAGCGCGCCGTGCCCATACGGCGACGGCGCCCGCACGATGTCGGCGGACGCGCCGATGGCGATGCTGCCGATGCGGCTCTGCCCGCTCACGTTCACCGTGGCGTACTTGGTGGGCGAGGCCACGGTCGCATAGGGCTGCGCCGGCAGGCCCTTTGGCATGGTCAGCACGGACACGGTGGAGCCGCCCAGGTCCAGCACCGGCGGCGCCGCCCCGTTCGGCGAGCCGAGCCGCACCGTGGCCGTGACCCGCCCGCCCTGCACCGTGACCTCCCCCGCTTGGATCACCGCCGTGTCGCCCGTGCCCGGCAGCGCAACCGGACCGTCCACCGCGATCCAATCCTGCAGCACGTTCCAACGCGCGTTGGCGCCGGACCATTTGTATGTGGCCATCGAAGTTCCCTTTCGGCTCATGGCGGTCAAACGACGGGCGTTCAGGCGCCGGGCGCCGGCCCCCGCAGCGGTTCCCCGTTATTGCACTGCATGACGCCAAAGCAACAATTACGTTGCCGTGAGGCAAAGAAACCTAACGCCCCTTCGGATGTTTTGGGAACAATTCGAGTTGGCGCCTAAAATAACCTGACCCGTCCCCGTTGCCGATGCTAAGCTCGTTCTATGACCCTCGCCCTCCGCAAGATCATGACCCAGCAAGAGTTCTTCACCTGGGCCGAAGCCCAGGACGCCCGCTACGAGTTCGACGGCGTCCAGCCCGTCGCCATGACGGGCGGAAGCCTGCGCCACAGCCGTCTGATTCGGAGCATCAACTTTCAACTCACGAGCCGCTTGCGCGGCAAGCCATGCGAGCCGCTCGGCCCGGACGCCGGCGTCGCCACCGTGGGCGACACCGTGCGCTACCCGGATGCCGTCGTCACCTGTTCCCCATTCGACGACCTGGGCCGCCTGGTTCCCAACCCCGTGGTCGTGTTCGAGGTCGTCAGACCGACGTCCGGCCGCATCGACCGCGTGGTCAAGCTGCGCGAGTATGCGGCCGTGCCCACGATCCGCCGCTACGTGATTGTAGAGTCGGACTCCATAACCGTCACCGCGCTGTCCCGCGACGGCGCGGATGAGGCGTTCCGCGCCGCCGGGCTGGCCGAGGACGACACCCTGGACCTCCCGGAAATCGGCATCGAGATCCCGGTCGCCGCGATCTACGAGGGCATCGCCTTCGATGGGGAACAGCCGGGCGCGTAGGACGAGGCGCCCCGCCGGCGCGCAGGCGGCCTTCTCATATCAGCAGCCATCCGCCCCCATCGTTGTCCCCGTCATTGCGAGGAGCGCAGCGACGCGGCAATCCAGGGGCCACAGGCACTGCGCCCGGCCTCTAGATCGCCACGCCGCAAAAGCGGCTCGCAATGACGAAAGGGCCGCCCTTACTGCTGCGCCACCGCCGCCGCCGGCGCGTCCGGCACCGCCGCAGCTGCCGCGGCCCGCAGCTCCGGATACAGCGCCCCCAGCGCCAGCAGCACCCCGTTGGTCCAGCCGAAGCCGATCTGCGTCGTGTACTCCCCGCCGCCCCCCGCGTCGCCGCCCGTGGTGGAAACGTTGTACTTCTCCACCAGCTTCGCCTGCTGCCGGAACCCGGCAATCGTCTTGTCCACCCACCGCGTCGCGACCTCCTGCGCCAGCGCCGGGTAGCCGTAGTTCCGCAGCCCGGCCACCGCGATCCATTGCAGCGGCGCCCAGCCGTTCGGCGCGTCCCATTGCTGCCCGGTCTCCACCAAGGTCGTCGCCAGGCCCCCCGGCTCCAGCAGCCGCCCGTCCACCACGCTTGCCACCGACTGCGCCTGCTCCGGCGTCGCCACCCCCAGGAACAAGGGATACAGCGTGGCCGCGGACACCGTGCGCGTGGTCCGGTCCTCCCGCCACAGGTAGTCGGCGAACACCCCGTCCCGCGCGTCCCACAGCAGCCGCCGGATCGCCGCCCCCCGCTGCCCGGCCCGCCGCGCATAGGCCGCCGCCTGCTCCGCGTCGCCCTTCAGCGCGTAGGCGGACGAAAGCGTCGTTTCCAGGTGCAGCAGCAGGCTGTTGAGGTCGGGCGGCAGCAGCGCCAGCGTGCGGATCGTGCCCAGCGTCTTGCCGTCCGCCAGCCAGCGCGAGCTGAAGTCCCACCCCGATTCCGCCGCCGCCCGCAGGTTCCGCCACACGGTGGCGGAGGGGCGGTTCGACAGCGCCGCGGTGTTCACGTCTTCCGCATAGGATTCGTCGCGCGGGGCGCCGCGCTCGTCCCAGTATCGGTTCAGCACGGTGCCGTCCAGCAGCCGCACCACGTTGCGCACGGCGCGGCCGGGCAAGGCCTCGTTCTCGCCCTGCATCCAGTAATCGTACTCCGCCTGCAGCTCCGGCAGGTAGGTGGTGTAGGTTTCCACGCCGTTGTACTGCGCGATCAGATCGACCATCAGCGAAAAGAACGGCGGCTGCGAGCGGCTGAGGTAATAGGAGCGGTTGCCGTTCGGGATGTGGCCGTACTTGTCGATCTCATAGGCGAAGTTCTTGAGCATGTCGGTCGCGATGTCGTTCCGCCCATCCACCTCCAGCCCGAGCATGGTGAAATAGGAATCCCAGTAATACACCTCCCGGAAACGGCCGCCGGGGACGACGTAGGAGTAGGGCAGCGGCAGCAGCGTCGAGTAGGCCGCCACGCTCGTCGGCGATTGCGTCAGCACCGGCCACAGGCTGGACACGTAGTCGAGCAGGCCCTGGCCGCTCGCCGCCGGGCTGACGGTCGGCCCGGCCGGCGTCGGCCCGGTGAACTGCCCGGCCACGAAGCCCGGCAGGCTGAACCCCGGCGTCCCCCGGGCCGCGAGGTAGGCGGCCGTGACATCGGACGGCGCCGCGCCCGGCACCAGGTCGGGAAAGGTCTTGCCGTCGGGAAAGATGCCGGCCAGCTCCACGTCCCGGTAAAGCTCGCCGTATTCAAGCGACGGCGGCACCGGGTAGTCCGGCCCCACGGCCTGGGCGCGCAGCCCCGGCGCCGCTGCCCCCCACAGGATGAGCGCCGCCAGCGCCCCGACCGCCTTGTTGTGCCGCATCGCCCCGTTGCCTCCCGAATGGCGCCCCGAGTGGTCCGAGGCTTCGCCGACACGATACCCGCACGGTTTGTCATGACAACAAGAATCGGGACCTACACAACAACGACAACCCGTCATGGTCCGATGCGGGAAGATCGCGTCGCGACATTCGCCCGTTGCAGTACATGTTGTGCAGCGCAGTTTTCATTACTGTCACAACCCGCCGCGGTTCTGCGCCCGCCGCTGGCCACCGCCGCCCGACACGCCTATCCTCGCGACGAACAAGAGCCGTTTCCATGGTTGACGCCATCAACCCGCCCGGCGTTTGGCCCCCGTTCGGCGCGTTCTCCATGGCCGTGCTCCAGGGCGACGGGCACGTCGTCCACCTGAAGGGCCAGGTCGCGCTCGACCCATCCGGCCAAGTCGTCGGCCCCGGCGACATGCGCGCCCAGCTCCGCCAAGCCCTGGCCAACATCGCGACCGTGCTGTCCAGCCTGGGCGGGCAGATGGGCGACGTGATGTCCCTCGTCCACTACGCCACCGACATCGAGCGGTTCATGGCCGCGGGCGACGTCCGCCGGGAGTTCTTCGCGGCGCCTTACCCCGTCACCACCACGGTGCAGGTGTCCCGCCTCTACCACCCCGACCTCCTGATCGAGATCGCCGCCGTCGCCGAAATCCCCCGCGACCGCTTCCGCCGTCCCCCGGTTTCGCCGGAGACGGACCTCCCGTGACCGCCGCCTGCTGCTCAGCCCGCGTCATCGGGCGGCTGGTGCGCCGCCATCTGCTCCTCCAGCCGACCCAGGCGGCGGCTGAAGTTCGTCTGCATCCCGCCGACCGTTGCGTTGATGATGTCCTCAAGGTCCATGCGCGTGTCGATCAGCTTGGCGTCGAGCGCGTTGAACCGCAGCGTGGCCTCGTCGAACCGGCGCGTGTGGCGAGCAGCCGTCGCTTCCACACGAGCAACCGTTGCCTCCAGCCGCGTCAAGTTGGCTTGGATGTCGCGCAGGATGGCGACCATCAACTCGTGGCGGACATCGGCGGGCGGCATGAACTGGTTTCCTCCCTGGGATTTAAGGCAGGAGTTCCCCCATTCCAACCGGGACGCCGAGCACGACCGCACCGAATCCCGCCCGGCACAGCGACCGCTCTGCCACATCCTGATCACCCGCAAGCCCGCGCCGTGATACGCTCCGTTTCGGGAAGGAGCACGCGCCATGGACGACGCCACCTTCGTGCCGACCCGGCACAAGCTGGATGCTGACGACGACCACCGCATGAT
>CALMAB010000013.1:353-5251 GCA_937858325.1 uncultured Acetobacteraceae bacterium | reverse complement strand
GGCAAGAACGGCGCCGACTTCAACATGCAGTATTGCTGGATCGTGAAGGTGCGCGACGAGAAGATCGTCGAGATCACGGGCTACTATGATTCGGCGAAGATGATCGCCTTGTTCAAGGACTGATCGGAGGAAGCAAGCGGCAGCAACGGCATAAGCCGCCGAACAGCCGAGCAGCAAAGCTAAGTCAAAAGCAATAACCAAGAACCGGAGGAACGTGGATGCGTTCGAAGAAACAGCATGGGAAATGCTGTTCGGGCCTTGGCGCGTCCGTTGTCGGGCTGCTTGCAGGCATCCCGCTGATCCTGGCTGCGCCTGCCGGGGCGAAGGCGCAGACGGCCGGGGCTGGTGCGGGTCCGGCCGACGGGGTGCCGCTGCGGTTCGCCCAGAACAACCCGGCGGGAGGTGCGCTCGCCGCACAGCCGGAAGCCGTCGCCGCACCTCCGAACGGCACGTTCGACCGGTTCGATCCGTTGCGGATCAAGGGGCTTACCGTGAACCTTGCTGCCCCTGCGGACACCATCGACCAAGGCGCGTTCGGCCTCAGAAGCACCCTTGCCGACTCCGGCATCGGCTACCTCGTCTACGGCAACTCCTACTTCCAGGACAATTTGCTCCGCCACGAGCACCCGCTCCACAACAGCCGCGCCAACCAGGTCTATGCTGGGCAGTTGCCGACCTACGTGGCGTCGGCATTCCCGTTCGTGACCTTCGACGTGAGCCGCTTCGGCTTGTCGGACGGCCAGGTCGCGATCGGGGGCGCCTTTGTCAACACCAACTGGGCGCCGCTCGGGCCGAACCAGACCAGCCTCGGCACCGCCTCCTGTTACCAAACGTTCTTCCATCGGAAGCTTGAGCTGAAGATCGGCTACATTGCCAACAACCTCGAGTTTCTCGGCACCTATGTTGGCGGCAGCCTGGCCAGCGGCGTGTTCGGTCCCAATGCGAGCATTCCGGTGGAGCAAGGGGAGAGCACGCTCGCCTTTGTCAGGCCCGGCATCAACCTCAAGGCCAACCTGCCCGGGAACTTCTACGACAAGCTCGGCGTGCAGCGGGCCATCAGCCCGGATGGCAACGTCGTCGAGAAGCGGCAGAACCCGACGGCGGCGAACTACCAAGTATCGAACTCCGGCGCGTTCGTCATCAACGAGGTCGGATACCGGGTGCCGGCAACGCCGGGCTCGCCGCAGGCCTGGGTCCGCGCCGCAGCCAGCTACACAAGCAGCAACTACGTCAACTACGACCGGCCAGGGCAGCGGGCAGACCACAACTACGGCCTCTATTTGCTCGCCGACCGGCAGTTGCTGCAGACGGCGCCCGCGACCGGCGCCGCGGCGCAAGGGCTGTACGCCGGGTTCTCGGCCATGTATGCGCCGCCCGCCTTGAACCGGTTCAGCCAATACTACGAGGGGCGCCTTTACGGCCTCGGGCTGATCCCCGGGCGTCCGCTCGACCTGCTCAGCTTCGTGGTGACGAGCAACGTGTTCAGCAGCAACCTCGTCGCCCAAACGCGGCGCGCAGGCGGACGCGCCCACACGAACAGCGAGGCCTACTCCGCTTCCTACAGCGCGCACGTCTACAACGGCATCAACCTGAACCTGGGGGTCAGCTACATCGACCACCCCACCCCGGTCGCCTACACGGGCAGCACCGGGAATGGCCTGAACCTGTACTTGGGCGCGGTGACCTTCTTCTGACCTGCCGTGGGCGGCGCAGGCGCGCGCCGAGGCGACACAGCGCCCGCGACAATGCTTGAACATCGGAACGTGTGATGCAGACCAACACCGGCACTCCATGGCTCACCGTGCTCGCGGCCGCCGTGGGGTCATGCCTCTCGATCCCGGTCTACAACTTCTACCTCTTCGGCCTTTTCATCAAGCCGTTGTCGGCGGAGTTCGGCTGGAGCCGTGGCGGGGTCGCGCTGGCGCTCAGCTTCGTCGCCTACACCACCATGCTCGCCGCCCCGTTCTTCGGCGCCGTCGTCGATCGTGCGGGACCGAAACGGGTCATCGTGGCGTCGATTGCCGGGTTGGCGGCCGCGGTCGGGTCGCTGCGCTGGCTCGGCCCCAGCCCGGCCGGCCTCTACGCCCACCACGTCGCCATCGCTCTTCTGGGGCTGGGCACCCTGCCGATCACCTATACCGGCGTGGTCGTCGCGCTCTTCGAGCGACACCGCGGCCTGGCGCTTGGACTCACCCTGGCGGGGGTCGGAGTCGGCGGGGCCGTCGTGCCGGGCCTCGTCCAGGGCGTCGTCGATGCGCATGGCTGGCGAGCCGGCTACATCGCGATCGCCACGCTCATGCTCGTCGTCGCGCTGCCCACGGTGCTGCTCCTGCTCCGGGAGCCGCCGCGCCGGGCAGCCGGCGGCCCCATGGCGGCAGGGCTGACGTTCCGCGAGGCGCTGCGCGGCCGAGTGTTCTGGCTGTTGGCAAGCATCCTGCTCGTGCTCGGCATCACGTCGGCCGGCATCACGACCCACCTGGCCGCGCTGATGTCGGACCATGGACTCGGCACGGCCGGCATCGCACGGGCCTTCCTCGTGCTCGGCACCGCCCTGATCGTGGGGCGCGTCGGTGCCGGTCTCCTGCTCGACCGCTGCAATCCCGCCGCCGTCGCCTGCCTGGTCATGGCGGCGGCCACATGCGGCCTGTTCGTGGTCGCCACCTGCCATTCGACACTGCCGGTCTATTGCGGGGTGGTCCTGGTCGGGTTCGGCATCGGCTCCGAGTTCGACTTCCTGTCGTTCTTCGTCGGCCGTCTGCTGGGGATGCGCGCCTATGGCGTCATCTACGGCACCATCTACTCGGCGTTCATGGTCGGCAGCGGCCTCGGCTCGCCGCTGGTCGGCTACGGCTTCGACCGGTTCGGGTCATATGGCACGCCCCTGCTGCTGCTTGCCGCCGCCCAGGGCCTCGCGGCGGTGCTGTTCCTCGGGCTGAACCGGCCGGGCAGGCTCGTCGCACGGTCCGGCGTCGCCTGAGCGGCCCCAACTGCGCACCAACGAAGGAAGGCATCATCGCATGAGGATAGGGTTCATCGGCATCGGCCTGATGGGAAGCGCCATGGTACGCAACCTGCTCCGGGCGGGCCACGCCGTGACGGTTTGGGACCGCTCGGCCGCCAACTTGGACGCCATGCAGGCAGCCGGAGCCGAGGTCGCGCCCTCGCCCGAAGCGGCGGGCGCCGGAGAGGCGCTCCTCAGCGCGCTGCCGAACGACCAGGCCGCGCGTGACGTGTTCCTCGGCCAGGGCCTGCTCCGCGCGTTGCCGCCCGGCGTTGTCCATGTCAACCACGCGACGATCTCGGTCGCGCTCGCCAGGGAGCTCGCCGCCCAGCATTCCGGGCAGGGCGTGGGCTACGTCGCCGCGCCCATGTTCGGCCGTCCCGACGTGGCGGCTGCCGGCAAGCTGGAGTTCCTGCTCGGCGGCAGCCCCGAGGCGATCGCGCGCGTCCGCCCGCTGCTGGAAGCGATGGGCAGCCGCTCCTGGACGCTCGGCGACGCGCCGGACTGCGCGAACGCAGCGAAGATGGCCGGCAACTTCATGATCGCGGCCGCGGTCGAGGCCATGGCGGAGGCGCTCGCGCTCACGCGCGCATATGGCGTGGACACGGCCGGCTTCGTCGATTTCATGACGCACAACCTGTTCCGGGCGCCGATCTACCAGAGCTACGGCAGGCAGATGGCGGCGCAGGACTACGCAGGCGGCGGCATCGAGATCGTTTACAAGGATCTCTCGCTGGTCATGGACGCAGGCAGCGCCGGGCATGTGCCGCTGCCGCTCGCAAGCGTGGTGCGCGACAGCTTCCTCGAAGCGATCGCCGCAGGCGACGGCGGCCTGAACCTGTCGGGCCTTGCAAGGACCGCCGCGCGCCGGGCCAACCTTCCTGGCCCGGCAGCGTGACGGCCGGCGCAGGCCCGTGTCGCTTCCCGACATGCGGCACGGCCTTGCCGGCGAACTGACGGTCGGGCAACTGGCGGGCGGCCACCTCGGTCCATGGCGCCTCGACCTCCACCCGGGCCGGGGAACCCGCCCCACGCCGCCGTCCGCACGGTCGGCACGCCGGCGGCGCGGGCGGTGCCGGGGATGTGGAAGGCGCTGCCCAGCAACTGGGCCAGCGCTTCCAGCCGCGCACGGGCGCCGTCCATTGTTCGCGGTTCGCGCGACACGATGCTGTCAACACAGCGAGAAATGGTCATGGACGTCCCTAAAAGGGGTGCACGGCAGCCGCGCACCCGGGTTGAGAGGGTCCTGATCACCTTCCACGATCTTGCATGGTCCCGTCAGTCCACGACGAACCCGGCCTTTGCCAGTTCGAGCCTGCCTTGCGCCCAGGCGCTTTCGGGGACCACGGCATCCTTGCCGTCGCCGATCTCGGCCCAGCGCGCCGCGACCTGCTCGGCGGCGTCGGCCTCCTCGCCCACGTGGACCCCGCGGGTGAGGGTGACGTGCGCCTGCTCGAAGCTGCCGGCGCCCGCGCAGAGGATGGTGCGGGTCGGGGCGTCCTCGGCGACGAGGGCGAGCACTGCCGGGCTGACCAGCTCGGGCCTGAACCGGGCCTGCGTGTCCGGCGGCATCAGCCCCTCGACCATCCGCGTCCCGGCCGTGGGCGCGAGGCAGTTGACGCGGATGCCGTGCTTGCGCCCTTCAAGCGCCAGCGTCTGCATCAGCCCGACCAGCGCCATCTTGGCGGCGGCGTAGTTCGACTGGCCGAAGTTGCCGTACAGCCCGGAGGAGGAGGTGGTCAGCACCACGCGGCCGTGGTTCTGCGCGCGCATGATCTCCCACACCGCCTTGGTGCAGTGGACCGCCCCCATCAGGTGCACGTCCACCACCGCGCGGAAATCGGCCAGGTTCATCTTGGAGAAGGTCTTGTCGCGCAGGATGCCGGCGTTGTTGACC
>CALMAB010000013.1:0-343 GCA_937858325.1 uncultured Acetobacteraceae bacterium | reverse complement strand
GGAGGACCAGGATGTCGAGCCGGCCCCAGCGCGCCATCGCCGCCGCCGCCATGGCCTCGACCGCGCCCATGTCGGCGACGGAAGCGCCGTCAGCCATCGCCTCGCCGCCCTTTGCCGCGATCTCGGCGGCGACGGCCTGCGCCGCCGAGGGCGATGCTCCGTCGCCCCCGACCCCGCCGCCGAGGTCGTTCACCACCACCTTCGCACCGCGCCCGGCCAGCAGCAAGGCGTGCGCCCGCCCGAGGCCGCCGCCCGCCCCCGTCACGATGGCCACGCGGCCCGTCAGGTCGATCGCCATGTCCCTATCCTTTCCCGGGTCTTCTCCTGGCCGGCCCGCTGGTTC
>CALMAB010000012.1:3801-4010 GCA_937858325.1 uncultured Acetobacteraceae bacterium | reverse complement strand
GCGCGCGACACCGCCGGCACGCCCGGGGGCGCCGCCGACGCCGCCAAGGCGGCGATTGCTGCCGGAACCGGCCTGCTGCTCGGCCCGCTCACCGCGGGCGAAACCGCGGCCGTGGCGCCCTTGCCCAAGGCGGCCAACGTTCCCGTGCTGGCCTTCACCTCAGACGCCACGCTGGCCCAGCCCGGCGATAGGACGCTCGGGATCACGCC
>CALMAB010000012.1:3136-3791 GCA_937858325.1 uncultured Acetobacteraceae bacterium | reverse complement strand
CAACGTGTCCCCCATCCAGTTCCGCAGCCCGAACCTGGTTCCGGCCGTGCAGGCCGAGGGCAGGACGCGCACGGCGGCCGTGCTGCCGAAGAACGCGTTCGGGGACGCGCTGGAGAACAGCCTGACCGCCGCCAATGCCGCCGCCGGGCTGCCGCCGCCCTCGGTCCAGCGTTACGGGAGCGGCTTCCCCGCCCTCAACGCCGCGCTGAAAACCATATCCGACCACGACGCGCGACGCGGCGCGATTGAGCAGCAACAGCAGGCGGCACGGACCCGCGGCGATGCGGAGGGCCGGCGGGAGGCCGCGGAGATCGGCCGCCAAACCCCGTCGCCGCCGCCCTTCGACGCCTTGCTGCTGGGCGCCGCCGGGGATCCGCTCGGCCAGGCGCTGCCGTTGCTGACGTATTACGACATCGGGCCGGGCCAGGTCCGCATCCTCGGCCCGGCGCTTTGGAGCCGCGAGGCGTCCCGCCTGTCCGCCCTTGCAGGCGCCTGGTATGCCGCCCCTGACCCGGCGCAGCGCGCCCAGTTCGAGCAGTCCTACGCCGCCAAGTACAACGCGCCGCCGCGGGACCTCGCGAGCCTCGCCTATGATGCCGCCGGCGTCGCGCGCGTGGCGGCTGGGACTGGCGGCTTCACGCCCGACGCCCTCAGC
>CALMAB010000012.1:0-3126 GCA_937858325.1 uncultured Acetobacteraceae bacterium | reverse complement strand
CCGGCCCGAAGGCTTCACGGGGGCGGACGGGCTGCTGGGCTTGCAGCCCGACGGCCAGGTGCGGCGCGGCCTCGCGATCTTTGAGATCAGCCAGGGCGGTTCCCGCGTCGTGCAGCCTGCGCCGCAGAGCCTGCAAGCGCCGGGCGTGTAGCGGGCCGCGCCGCCGAGGGCCGCATGGGCGCGACTCCGCTCCGGGTCGCCGCGATGTGGGCCGCGGTGCCGCTTCTGGTGCTGCTGGGGTTGGTGGCCTTGGGAGACCTCGGGTGGCGCCCTGGGCTTGGCGCGGCGGCGGTGGTGGTTGCCGGGTCGCTCGGCCTGGCGCAGCTTTGGGCGCGCGACCTTCGCCACGCGATGGCGATGCTGCACTGGGCCAGTTCGACGCAGCCGGACGATCCGCCGCCCCGTCCCTTGCTCGCTGTTATGGCCCAGCTCGCGCGGGAAGCGGAGCGGCTGTCGCGGTCGCTCGCGGTGCGGACGGCGCAGGTCGAAGGCCTGCTGCGGGCGGAGCAGGTGATCGTGCAGCGCCTGCCGGACCCGCTGATCGTGCTCGGTCCCGACCGGCGGGTGCAGCGCGCCAACGCGGCGGCCCAGGCCGCCTTCGGCGATGAGATGGCGGCCGTGCTGCGCCACCCGGGCCTCCGCGCCGCCATCGACAGGGCGCAGAGCCAGGGCGAGAACCAGGCGGCCGAGCTGAGCCTGCCGGTCCCCGTGGCGCGGGAGGTGTACGCGACGGTGATGGCGCTCGACCCGCCGCTGTCGGACGGCGGGCGCATCGTCGCCGTGCTGTCGGACCGCACGCGGGAGCGCGCGGTGGAACGGATGCGCGCGGATTTCGTGGCCAACGCCAGCCACGAGCTGCGCACGCCGCTGTCCAGCCTGATCGGGTTCATCGACACCCTGCGCGGCCCGGCGGCGGACGACCCGCCGGCGCAGACCCGCTTCCTCGGCATCATGGCGGAACAGGCGCAGCGGATGAACCGCCTGATCGACGACCTGCTGAGCCTGTCGCGCATCGAGCTGACCGAGCACCAGTTGCCGGCCACGCGGGTCAACCTGGCGGACCTGGTCCACCGCCTCGCCGCGGGGTTCGAGCCGCAGGTCGCCGCGCGCCGCATCCGGCTGGACGTGCGCGTGCCGCCCAGCCTGCCGCGGGTGCTGGGCGACGACGACCAGCTGGAGCAGGTGCTGCAGAACCTGCTGGACAACGCGGTGAAGTATGGCCGGGACGGCGGGGTCGTCACGGTATCGGCTGGCCGGGCCGCGCCGGGCGGACGCTGGCCCGGCCGGCCCGGCGTCACGCTGGCCGTGTCCGACGACGGCCAGGGCATCGCACGGGCGCACATCCCGCGCCTGACCGAGCGGTTCTACCGGGCCGACAAGGGCCGGTCGCGCGCCGTGGGCGGCACCGGGCTGGGCCTGGCCATCGTCAAGCACATCGTCAACCGCCACCGCGGGCAGATGCTGATCGAAAGCCAGGAAGGCGCCGGCACCACCGTCACGGTCTGGCTTCCTGAAGGCGAGGCGGCGGAAACCGCCGCAGCAGCCCCAGCATGAGCAGCATCGCCGGCACCGCGGCAAAGATGGTGAGCGCGTAGAACGGCACCCAGCCCATGGCCGCCGCCAGCACGCCCGAGAAGCCGCCCAAGGTGCGCAGGCCCACCGCGGCGAGCGAGGACAGCAGCGCATACTGCGTGGCGGTGAACGCGCTGGAGCACAGCGCGGACAGGTAGGTGAGGAACGCCGCGTCCGCCATCGACTCGGCGAAGCTTTCCAGCACCACCTTCGCCAGCAGGATGCGCGTGTCCCCACCGGACACGGCCAGGGCGAAGTAGAGCGCCATGGTGGCCATCTGCACGAAGCCGGTCAGCACCAGCGCCCGCCCGGTGCCGATGCGGATCACGAGCCAGCCGCCCGCGGTGATGCCCAACAGGCTCGCAACCAGCCCCGGCGCGCCGGTCGCGAGCGCCACCTGGGCACGGTCAAATCCCATGTCGCGGTAGAACGGCGTCGCCATGGTGTGCGCCAAGGCCTCGCCGAGCTTGAACAGCATGACGAACGCGAGGATGTGCCCGGCGCCCGGCCGTTTCCAGAAATCGCGGAACGGCTCGATCACCGCGGTCTGCAGCCGGGCGCGCAGGCCGTGCGCGCCCTCCGGGGCATCCTGCTGCGGCGGCTCGGCAGCCATCAGCGTTACCAGCGCCCCGGTGCCGACCAGGCCCGCCACCAAGCACAAGGAAGCGCGCCAGCCCACGACGTCGGCCATCCAGATGGCGCCAGCGCCCGAGACCAGCAGCGCCAAGCGGTATCCCCAGACATAGGCCGCCAGCGCAATGCCTTGCAGACGCTCCGGGAACGTTTCGATCCGCCAAGCATCGACGACGATGTCCTGGCTGGCGGACAGGAACGCGATGGCGACGGCCGCGCACACCAGCAAGATCGGCGCTTGTCGTGGATCGGACAGCGCCAGCGCCAGGCAGGCTGCCGCCAGGGCGGGCTGGATGACCAGCAGCCAGCCGCGCCGCCGCCCGAACCGGGCCAACCCGGCGGGCGGGCGTACCTGATCGAGCAAGGGCGACCAAAGAAACTTCAGGATATAGGCCAACCCAATGTTGGCGGTCAGCCCGATGGCGGCGAGCGAGGTGCCCCCCTCCGTCAACCATTGGCGCAGCGTGAAGCCCGACAGCGACAAGGGCAGCCCGGACGCAAAGCCGTAGGCGCCCATGATCCAAAGCGAGCGATCGCGAACGTTGTTGAATGCTGGACCAGCGCGGAAGCCGGTCAGGGCGGACCGAAGCCGGGCCAAACCGGACGCTCCGCCCGGGGCGCGCGGTGGCGCCGGGCGGAGCGTCACGGGGTCAGCGCGACGGCGATTCAGACCCATTCAGGCCGGCAGCGGAGTTGATGTCCGCAGTCCTCGCCCGGGCCGCGTGATGCGCGTGGTGGCGGACGCGGCGCACATGGTGGCGCGGGGCCGAGGCGCGGGTGGTGCTCGGGCCGACCCGGGTGGTCCCGATAACGCCGGTGCCGCCGGCCGGGGTGCCCTCGGAGTTGCTCGGCGCCGTGGTGGACGCCACGCCGCCGGCCGGGCCGACCGTCGGGCTGCCGGGCGTCACCTGCGCCATGGCC
>CALMAB010000011.1 GCA_937858325.1 uncultured Acetobacteraceae bacterium | reverse complement strand
GCCTGGCCCGGACGGCGGCCCCGGCGGCGGGCGCTCGGTCAGCCTCGGCTCCGGCTTCATCATCGATCCCGCCGGCTACATCGTGACCAACAACCACGTCATCGACGGCGCGGACGAGATCAGCGTGACGCTGCAGGACAACACCACGCTGAAGGCGACGCTGGTCGGCAAGGACGAGCGGGTCGATCTGGCCCTGCTCAAGGTCGAAACCGACAAGCCGCTCCGGGCCGTGCCCTTCGGCGACAGCGATGCCGAGCGGGTGGGCGACTGGGTGCTGGCCATCGGCAATCCGTTCGGGCTGGGCGGCTCCGTCACCGCGGGCATCGTCAGCGCCCGCGGGCGCGACATCCGGCAGGGACCGTATGACGACTTCATCCAGACGGACGCCGCGATCAACCGCGGCAACTCCGGCGGGCCGCTGTTCAACATGGCGGGCGAGGTGATCGGCATCAACACCGCCATCTACTCGCCGTCCGGCGGGTCCGTGGGCATCGGCTTCTCGGTGCCGGCGAACCTGGCGAAGGCCGTGGTCGCCCAGTTGCGGGAGTATGGCCACGCCCGGCGCGGCTGGCTCGGGGTGCGTATCCAGCAGGTGACGCCGGACATCGCCGAAAGCATCGGCCTCAAGGACACCGCGGGCGCCATGGTCGCAGGCGTCAACGAGGGCGGCCCGGCCGACGCGGCGAAGATCCGCAACGGCGACGTCATCCTGAAGTTCAACGGCCAGGACGTGAAGGAGATGAAGTCGCTGCCGCGCATCGTCGCCGAAACGGTGATCGGCAAGGACGTGCCGGTGGTGCTGTGGCGCGACGGCAAGCAGGTCACGGTGCAGGCCTCCGTGGGCGAATTGCCGGACGACGTGCAGCAGGCCGCCGCGACGGCGCCGGCGCCGAGCCGCACGCCGAGCCGCACGGCGGAGATTTCGGGCCTCGGCGCACGGCTGGCGCCGATCACCGACGACCTGCGCGACAAGTTCAAGCTGTCCCAGGACCAGAAGGGCGTCGTGGTGACGGACGTGGCGCCGGACGGCAACGCCGCCGGCCGGGGCCTGAAGCCCGGCGACGTGATCGTGGAGGTGCAGCAGGAGCCGGTGTCCAACCCGTCCGACGTGCAGGAGCGCATGGACCGCTTCCGCAAGCAGAACCGGAAAACCGTGCTGATGCTGATCCAGAGCGGCGACGGGCTGCGATGGGTGCCGGTGCCGCTCGCGGGCGACAGCTCGAAGCAGCCGGGCTGAGCTTGCCGGGTCTGGGGGAAGCCCCAGGCCCGCCACCATGCCGCCGCACCCCGAAACCTGGCTCAAGGTCCGGCCGGACGGGCTGTACTGCGAACCCGGCGATTTCTTTGTCGACCCGCTGTGCCCTGTCGGCCGCGCCGTGATCACCCATGCCCATGCCGACCACGCCCGGCCGGGCCACGACGCCGTGCTCGCCAGCCCCGAGACGCTGGCGTTGATGGACGTCCGCATGGGCGCGGGCCGGGCCGGCGCGGTGCAGCAGGCGCTGCCCTATGGCGAGCCGATCACCATGGGCGAGGTGCGCCTGTGGATGGAGCCAGCCGGGCACGTGCTGGGCAGCGCGCAGGTGGCGATGGAATGGCGCGGCAGCCGGGCGGTGGTCAGCGGCGACTACAAGCGGCAGCCCGATCCCACCTGCCTTCCCTTCGTCCCGATCCCCTGCGACGTGTTCGTGACGGAGGCGACTTTCGCCCTGCCGGTGTTTCGCCACCCCCCGGCGGAGCACGAAATCGCCAAGCTGCTGGACAGCGTGGCACTGTTTCCCGACCGCACGCACGTCGTGGGCGCCTACGCGCTCGGCAAGGCACAGCGGGTGATCGCGTTGCTGCGCCGGGCCGGGTGGGACCGGCCGATCTTTCTGCATGGGGCGCAGATGCCGCTTTGCGCGGCCTATGAGCGCCTGGGCATCCCGTTGGGCGAGCTGTTGCCGGCGACGGTGGCGGGCAAGGACAAGCTTGCCGGCGCCATCGTCATCGCGCCGCCAAGCGCCATCGCCGACCGCTGGGCGCGGCGCCTGGCCGAGCCGGTCGTGTGCAATGCGTCCGGTTGGATGCGGGTGCGGCAGCGGGCGCGCAGCAAGGGGGTGGAACTGCCCTTAGTCATATCCGACCATTGCGACTGGGACGAGCTGAACCAAACGCTCGACGACGTGGGCGCGCCGGAGGTTTGGGTGACGCATGGCCGGGAGGAGGCGTTGATCCACGAGGCGGCGAAGCGGGGCATCCGCGGCCGGGCGCTGCGCCTGGTCGGTTATGGCGACGAGCAGGAGGATCTTCCGGATGCTGAGACAAGGTCGCCCGCGGCGGCATGATCGCCTTTGCCGAGCTGCTGGAACGCCTGGTGTTCACGCCGGGCCGCCTGGCGAAGATCGCGCTGCTGCGGCGTTACTTCGCGACGCAGCCCGACCCTGACCGCGGCTTCGGCCTTGCCGCGCTGACCGGGGAGCTTGCCTTTCAGGCCGCGAAGCCGGCGATGGTGCGGGCCTTGGTCGAGGAGCGCACCGATCCCGTGCTGTTCGCCATGTCGCGGGACTATGTGGGCGACCTGGCCGAGACGGTCGCGCTGATCTGGCCCGCGGCACCCAGCAACGCCGGGCCACCGCGGATGACCGAGGTGGTGCAAACCCTGCTCAGCACGCCGAAGTCCGAGTTGCCCGCCGTGCTGGCCGGCTGGCTCGATGCGTCCGACGCGTCTGTCCGCTACGCGTTGCTCAAGCTGATCACCGGGGAGCTTCGGGTCGGGGCGTCGGCCAGGCTAGCGAAGGTCGCGCTGGCCGAGGTCGCCGAGGGACGCATCGCCGCCGACGAGATCGAGGAGGTTTGGCACAGCCTGATCCCGCCCTACGCACCGCTGTTCACTTGGATCGGTGGCCACGGTCCGCGCCCCGACCCGGCGGGGGCGCCGGTGTTCCGCCCCCCCATGCTGGCCCACCCGCTGGAGGCCACGGACATCGCGGCCCTGATCCCGTCCGCTTACCGCGCCGAGTGGAAGTGGGACGGCATCCGCGTGCAGCTCGTGGCGACGCCGCATGGCCGCCGCATCTTCTCCCGCGGCGCCGACGACATCTCGGCGGCGTTTCCCGAGATTGGGGAAGCGATGGAGTTCCACGCCGTGCTGGACGGTGAGCTGCTGGTCATCCGCGACGGGGAGGTGCAGCCCTTTGCCGACCTGCAGCAGCGGCTCAACCGCAAGGCGCCGGGCGCCAAGGCGCAGCGCGACTATCCCGTGGCCGTCCGGCTATACGACCTGCTGTTCGACGGGGCCGAGGACCTGCGCCCCTTGCCGTTCGACCAGCGGCGCGCCCGGCTGGAGGCCTGGTATGCCCGGCACAGCCCGCCGCGCATGGACCTGTCCGAGCTGATCCTGTTCAGCACAGTGGACGAGCTGTCGGTGATTCGGGACGGCGCCCGGGCCGCCAGCATCGAGGGGCTGATGCTGAAGCGCGGCGACAGCGCCTACGTGCCGGGCCGGCCCAAGGGCCAGTGGTGGAAATGGAAGCGCGACCCGCTCACCATCGACGCGGTGGTGATGTATGCGCAGCGCGGCCACGGCAAGCGCAGCAGCTACTACTCCGACTACACCTTTGGCCTGTGGCGGGAGGACGGGGAGCTGGTGCCGGTGGGCAAGGCGTATTCCGGCTTCACCGACGCGGAGCTGGTGATGCTTGACCGCTGGATACGCAACCACACCGTCCACCGCTTCGGCCCGGTGCGCGAGGTGGAGCGCGGCCTGGTGCTGGAGATCGCGTTCGACGCGGCGCAGCGGAGCACCCGGCACAAATCCGGCGTGGCGCTGCGCTTCCCCAGGGTCGCCCGGGTGCGGATGGACAAGCCGGCGGAGGAAGCGGACCGGCTCGACACGCTGATGCGGCTGATCGCCGGCGCCGCTCAGGCGTAGCGGCGCAGGCCCGCCGCGCCGAACACCAGGCTTGGGGCGCCGCACAGCATGACAACCAAAGACAGGGGCAGCAGACCGAGCAGCGCCGGGGCGAGCAGCAAGCCGAGCAGGAAGCCAAGCTGGTTCGCCGCGATGAAGGCGCGGGCGGCGGCTTGGATATCCTGCTGCGGCAAGGCGGTTTGCGTGAGCACGGCGACCGGGATGTCCTGCATGGGGCCGCCCACGGCGCAGATGGCGGCGATGGCAGCGTAGGCCGGCAGCAACAGCGTCTTCGGCAAGCCTGCGGCCTCGATCAGCGCGAGCGCGCAGATGCCCAGGCCCATGCACAGGTTGCCGATAAAGATGAGGCGGCCGGGCCGGGCCGGCATCGGGCGGCTGCCGACGACCAGGTTGGCCAGCAGGTTGGTGCAGCCGTAGGCCGAGATGACCGCGCCATACGCGGCGACGCCCGATCCGCCCGGCCCCACCAGCCCGTTGCGCGCGACCATCAACGGCAGGATCAGGAAGAACACGGCATACCAGGCGCCGTTCAACGGCCCTTTCGCCGCCAGCACATAGCCCAGCAAGGGATGCCGCCGCACCACGCGAACGCCGTGCAGCATGGAGACGAGCAAGCTGCCCGGCGACGCCGCCCGTGCAGCAGGCAGCCGGGCACGCCGCTGGATGGCCAAGAGCGCCGCCGCCGAGGCGAGATACGTCGC
>CALMAB010000010.1 GCA_937858325.1 uncultured Acetobacteraceae bacterium | reverse complement strand
CCGGTCGGCGCCACCAGGCCGAACTCGGCCGCCTGCCCGCGGATGGTGTTGGCCAGCCAGGTCCGCTCGCGCACCAGCCGGTCGCGCTGCCCGGCCAGCATCAGCGCCGCCTGCTGGCCGACGCTCTTGACAGGCACAAAGCGCATGGTCGGCCGGCTCGCGGCCTCGCACAGCGCTTCCGCGTCGGCCGCGTCGTTCTTGCCACGCTTGACATGCGGCTTGGCGAGCTGCGGCGCGATCAGCCGCACTGTATGCCCCATCGCGCCCAGCACGCGCGCCCGATGGTGCGACGCCCCGCACGCTTCCAACGCCGCCACCACGGGCGGCATGACCTGGAACAGGGCGACCATGCGGTCACGCGACAGCGTCTTGCGCAGCACCAAACGTTCGGCGGCGTCGACGCCGTGCATGCGGCTCGCAGCCGCGCGCCTGCCTGACGCCGGGAAGCCACGCGTGGAACGCATCGAAGCGCGCGTGCGGCATCAGTGCCGCCGAGACGTTCGCAGCCGGGCTGGGTGGGGGCGCCGCCGCGGTGCGCGCCGCCCCCACCCTGCCCTGGAGCGGCATGGTTGACGCAAAGGGCGGGAGAGCCGCAAAAGCCGTGGAGGATCAGGATTGATGAAGAGGCTTGGCCGCGCGGCCAAGCCACGGCACCATCATCTGCGTCCTGACGGCTTGGGTGGGATTCAGAACGCGTTCAGGATTTGCAGGCTCCGCAGTGCCACTACGATGTCGGACGGCTCGGCCCGCTGCGTGAAGTCGCGGTTGACCCAGGCCCGCAGCACCACGCCGTCCCTGCCGACCAGGAACGTGGCGGGAACCGGCAACAGCCAGGCCGGGTTGCCGCTGCGCTCGGCCAGGTCGACGCCACGGCGGCGCAGCAGCTCCGTGTAGAGCGGCGGCGTGCGGAAAACGATGCCGAACGCCATGGCAACCGCCAGGTCCACGTCCACCAACACCTCGTAGTGCAAGGCCTGGTCCCGCTTTGTCGCAAGCGCCCGCCCGCCGGTTTCGGGCGTGAGCGCCACCAGCGTGCCGCCGGCGCGCGACAGCTCCGGCAGCACAGCCTCCAAGGCGTCGAGGGTCGCGGCGCAGTAAGGGCACCAACCGCCGCGGAAGAACGTCACCACCAACGGCCCTTCTGCCAGCAGCTCGTCGGATCCAACGAGGCGCCCGTCTGCGCTGGGAAGCAGGAAGCCGGGCATCGGGTCGCCTTCCTTGCAGGCCTGGGCGGCCACTTGCCCGGCGTCCAGCCGTTTCAGGAACTCATCATAGGCAGCGCGCACCTCGGCCGTGTCGCGCGACCGCCGCAGCGCCTGCAGGACCCCGTTCAGCGACATCGTCATCGCCCTTGTTTGCCGCAGGTCAAAGGCCGACAGCGGACATCAACCGGTGCAGCATAGTCATGTCCATCATCTCGGGACGCACGATGGCCAGCAACGCCAGCAGCAGCACGAGCGTTCCGGCCACAGCGGCAGCGACACGCAGGCCGGGCTGTCCGTAGAAAGCCTTGGCATGGGGTGACAACATGGTTCCGTCTCCTGTTCGGCTTTCTGGCCTGCCAGGACTATGGGGTGACGCGGCGCGGCGCGGGAAATGCCGGCTGGTTATGCTTTTCATTAAACGTCAGCTCAATGGAACGGCCGGGTCAGGCCCACTTGGATCGTCTCGTTTGCTGGTATCGGCTGGGTGCCTGCTGGCGCAAAATCCGGCAGCGCGTGGAGCTGTTCGGGCGAGAAACCGGTCAGCGCAACGTGCTCGCCCAGCAACGACACCGCGGCCACCGGCACGGCGACCATCCTGCGGCCCAGGCCGAGCACGCCGCCGAGGCCCGCCCCCCTTGCGTCCACGACGATCAGGACCGTCCCGTCCCCGCGCCGCACCACGCTGGCGACGCGGCCCAGCACGTTCTGCTCCTCGACCGGGCGCAGCACCTGCCGGCGCAGCAGGCTCCCGACCTGCACCGGTTGCGGGTAGCGCTGCGCCGCCAGGGTAGGCTGGCCGGCGGCCGCCGGCATGGCGTCGGGGGCATGCTGCGCCAGCGCGGGAGCGCCTACCAGCAGCAGCAGGGCAGCAAGGCGAACGGCATCCAGCATTGTTGGCGTCCTGCAATGGGCTGTGATGTGGTGCCATACACGCCGGCGGCATTCCGGTGCGTCATGCAGTTCATAACCAGACTTCACCTGCATTCGGCCAAGCGGCACCATACACTGTAAGGCTGCAAGCGCGAGGCTTCATGAGCACGACAACAGCCGCCCTGTCCGCCCCGACCCGCCCCGGCCGCCGGCTGCATCCCGTGCCGGTGCGCGTCATGCACTGGACCAACGCCCTGGCCATGCTGGTGATGATCGGCTCGGGCTGGGGCATCTACAACGACAGCGTCATCTTCGGCGGCCTGCACTTCCCCGGAGCGATCAAGCTGGGAAGCTGGGCGGCGCAAAGCCTGTTGTGGCATTTCGCCGGCATGTGGCTGCTGGCGCTGAACGGCGCGGCCTACCTGCTGTACGGCATCGTCACCGGCCGCCTGCGCGAGCGCCTGCTGCCCATACGCTTGGCCGACCTGGTGCAGACGGCGCGGGACACCCTGCACCTCAAGGTCGCGCACGAGGACCTCACGACCTACAACGCCGTCCAAAAGGTGCTCTACATCGTCGTGATCCTGGCCGGCATCTCCCAGGTGGTCACGGGGTTGGCGATCTGGAAGCCCGTGCAGTTCTCCGGCCTCACGGGCTTGCTGGGCGGGTTCCAGGCGGCACGGCTGATCCATTTCGGCGGCATGGCCGTGATCGTCGGCTTCCTGGTCGTCCACGTCGCGCTGTCGCTGCTGGTACCCCGCACGCTTTGGGCCATGCTGACCGGCGGACCGCGCCTCCCCGCCAAACGCCTCCCATAGGCGCACGGCCATGAAATCCCTGTTCCGCCCGACCACCGCGCCCGACCCGGCCATCCTCGACAACCACCGGCCGCTGATCCGCTCCTTGCAGCGCCGCGGCTTTCTGCGCGGCGGCTTGTCGCTCGGCGCGCTCACGATGCTGACCGGCTGCGACCCGGCGGACAATGCCTCGGTCCAGGCGGCGCTGCGATCGGTGTCGAGCCTCAACGACCGGGTGCAGGCGCTGCTGTTCGACCCAAACAAGCTGGCGCCGACCTACTCGGAAGCGGAGGTGCTCAAGCCGCCGCGCTTCAACGCCTACTACGACGTGGACAAGGTGAAGCCGGTGGACGGCGGCGCGTGGCGGCTGGAGCTGGCTGGGCTGGTGGCCGACAAGCGCCCTTGGACCCGGGCGGACATCGCCGCCATGCCGCAAGTCGAAACCATCGTGCGCCACGTGTGCGTGGAGGGCTGGGACTACATCGGCCAATGGTCGGGCGTGCCGATGCGCGCTTTCCTGGAGCGTGTGGGCGCGGACCTGCGGGCCAAGTACGTCGCGTTCAAGACGGCCGACGATTACCCGAGCAGCATCGACATGGCGACCGCGCTCCACCCGCAAACGCTGCTGGCGACGAAGTACGCGCGCGAGGACCTGGCCGACCCCTTCGGCTACCCGCTGCGGCTGCGGGCCAGCACCAAGCTCGGTTTCAAGCAGCCCAAATGGATCACCGCCATCGAGGTCACCAACACCTACCCCGGCGGATACTGGGAAGATCAGGGCTTCAATTGGTTCAGCGGGATCTAGCGAGGCGGCGGGAAGCGCCGAGCGGCGTCTCGGACCTGGCGCGGTCCGAGA
>CALMAB010000009.1 GCA_937858325.1 uncultured Acetobacteraceae bacterium | reverse complement strand
GGCATCGCCGCCCGGCCCGGCGACATCGACGCGATCTGGCTGCACGGCTACAACTGGCCGGCCTGGCGCGGCGGGCCGATGTTCTACGCGGACCTCGTGGGCCTGCCCCGCATCCGCGACCGCCTGCAGGACTTCCACGCCGCCACCGGCGACGAGGCGCTGCGCCCGGCGCCACTGCTGGCGAAGCTGGCCGACGCCGGCCAGGGCTTCGGGGGCCAAAGGGCCAAGGCGGCATGACCCGGCAACCGCACCCCTGGGAAGCCAGCTACCCAGAAGGCGCGCGCTGGGACGCGCCGATCCCGACCGGCACCATCCCGGGTATGCTCGACCGCATCGCCCGGGACTACACCGACCGCCCGGCGCTGGAGTTCCGCGGGCAGCGCATGACCTACGCCGAGCTGGGCCGGCGTGCGGACCGGCTGGCGCGCGGCCTGATGGCGCTCGGCGTCCTGCCCGGCGACGCGGTGGCGCTGCTGCTGAGCAACAGCCCGGCCCATCCCATCGCCTTCTTCGCCGTGCTGCGCGCCGGCGGCCGGGTGGTCCACCTCAGCCCGCTCGACCCCCCGCGGGCGGTGGAGCGCAAGCTGCAGGACAGCGGCGCGCGCGTCCTGATCGCCGGCAACCTGCCGTCCCTGCTGCCCCAGGCGCTGGCCGCGCGGCAGTCCGGCACCGTGGGCACGCTGATCGTGGCGGAGGATGCGGATTGGGGACCCGGCGGCCTCGACGCCCCCGTGCCGCCCGGCGCCCGCACGCTGCGCGACCTCGACGGTCCCGACGAGGAATGGCCGGCCGCCCTACCGGCGGACGTGGCGGTGCTGCAGTACACCGGCGGCACCACCGGCGCGCCGCGCGCGGCCATGCTGACCCACGCCAACCTGATCGCCGCCGTCGGGATGTACGACGCCTGGACCGGCGACACCGAGCGGGCCTATTCGCCCGGCGACAAGGTGCTCGTCGTGCTGCCGCTGTTCCACATCTACGCGCTCACCGCGGTGATGCTGCGCGCCCTATGGAGCGGCGTGGAGCTGATGCTGCGCGCCCGCTTCGACGTGAAGCAGACGCTGGATGACATCGAGACCGGGCGCTGCACCCACTTCTACGGCGTGCCCACCATGTGGATCGCCATGGCCAACCACCCCGACATCACGTCGCGCGACCTGTCGAGCCTGAAAGTCACCAGCTCCGGCGGCGCGGCGTTGCCGCACGAGGTCGGGGTGCGGATGGAGGGGATCACCGGGCTGCGGCTCGGCGGCGGCTGGGGCATGACGGAAACCTCGCCCGCCGGCACTAACCTGCCGCTCGACCGCGCGCCGGGGCCGGGCGACATCGGCCTGCCGCTGCCCGGCATCGAGATGGACGTGGTGGCGCTGGACGACCCCACCCGCGTGCTGCCGCCGGGCGAGGTCGGCGAGGTCCGCATCCGCGGGGCCAACGTGACGCCGGGCTATTGGCGCCGCCCGGAGGAAACGGCGGAGGCCTTCGTGGACGGCTGGTTCCTCACCGGGGACATCGGCCGCATGGCGCCGGACGGCATGTTCACCCTGGTGGACCGCAAGAAGGACATGATCATCTCCGGCGGCTTCAACGTGTATCCCCGCACCATTGAGGACGCGATCCACGAGCACCCGGCCGTGCGGGAAGCCGCGGTCATCGGCGTGCCGGACCCGTATCGTGGCCAGTCGGCCAAAGCCTACGTCGTGCTGCGCGACGGGGCCGAGCCGCTGACGCTGGAGAGCTTGCGCGAGTTCCTGTCGGACAAGCTGGGCCGGCACGAGCTGCCGGCCGCCCTTGAACTCCGCGACAGCCTGCCGCACACGCCGGTAGGCAAGCTGGCAAAGCGCGAGCTGATCGCCGAGCTGAAGCAAGGAGGACACTGAACCATGGTCGAAGCCGTCATCGTTTCCACCGCGCGCACCCCCATCGGCCGGGCGGTGCGCGGCGCGTTCAACATGACCCACGGCGCGGAGATGGGCGGCCACGCCATCCAGCACGCGGTGGACCGCGCCGGGCTGGACGGCGCGGAGGTCGAGGAGGTCGTGCTCGGCTGCGCCAACCCGGAGGGCGCCACCGGCGGCAACATCGCCCGCCAGGCGGCGCTGCGGGCCGGCATCCCGCCCGGCGCGTCGGCGATGACGGTGAACCGCTTCTGCTCCTCGGGTCTGCAGGCCATCGCCATCGCCGCCAACCGCGTGGTGTGCGACGGCGTGCCGGTGGCGGTCGCGGGGGGCTTGGAGAACATCAGCCTGGTGCAGACCACGCTGAACCGGCACATGTACAAGGACGCGTGGCTGGAGGACCACATCCCGGCCATCTACATGCCGATGATCGAAACGGCGGACATCGTGGCCGCGCGCTACGGCATCAGCCGGGACGCGCAGGACGAGTACGCCCTGGAAAGCCAGCGCCGCACCGCCGCCGGGCAGCAGGCCGGGCGGTTCGACGCGGAGATCGTGCCGCTGCCGAGCGTCATGGCCGTGACCGACAAGGCGACGGGCGAGGTCCGCCACGAGCCGGCCCACCTGCGCCAGGACGAGGGCAACCGCCCCGACACCACCTTGGAGGGCTTGGCCAAGCTGAAACCGGTGCGCGGCGAGGGCCAGTTCATCACCGCGGGCAACGCGAGCCAGTTGTCGGATGGCGCCAGCGCCTGCGTCGTGATGTCCGACAAGGAAGCGGCGCGGCGTGGCCTGGAACCCATGGGCGTGTTCCGCGGCCTGGCCGTCGCCGGCTGCGACCCCGACGAGATGGGCATCGGCCCGGTGTTCGCCGTGCCCCGCCTGCTGGAACGCCACGGGCTGACGGTGGACGACATCGACCTGTGGGAGCTGAACGAGGCCTTCGCGAGCCAGGTGCTGTATTGCCGCGACAAGCTGGGCCTGCCTGCCGACTGGCTGAACGTTGATGGCGGCTCCATCTCCATCGGCCATCCCTACGGCATGAGCGGCGCGCGGATGACTGGGCACGCGCTGATCGAGGGCCGCCGCCGGGGTGCCAAGCGCGTGGTCGTCACCATGTGCATCGGCGGCGGCCAGGGCGCTGCCGGGCTGTTCGAGCTGCGATAAGGGAGCGATCATGGATCTGAGGTTCACCGCCGAGGAGAACGCCTTCCGCGAGCGGATGCGCGACTTCTTCACCACGCAGATCCCCGCCGACATCCGCGAGCAGGTGCAGCGCGGCGAGCACGTGTCCCGCGACCAGCAGGTGGCGGCGCAGCGCATCATGAACGCCCACGGCCTCGCGGTGCCGCACTGGCCCGCGGAATGGGGCGGGCAGGATTGGACGCCGGTGCAGCTCTACATCTACCAGGACGAGATGCAGCAGAACTGCGTCCCGGCGCCGCTCGGCTTCAACGCCAACATGGTCGGCCCGGTGATCGCCCAGTTCGGCTCGGACGCGCAGAAGAAGCAGTTCCTGCCGGCAACGGCCAACCTGGACATCTGGTGGTGCCAGGGCTTCTCCGAACCCGGCGCCGGCTCGGACCTCGCCAGCCTGCGCACCACCGCGGTGCGGGACGGCGACCATTACGTGGTGAACGGCCAGAAGACCTGGACCACGCTCGCCCAGTATGCCGACTGGATCTTCTGCCTCGCCCGCACCGACCCCGGCGCGGCCAAGAAGCAGCAGGGCATCAGCTTCATCCTGATCGACATGCAGACGCCGGGCATCACGGTGCGCCCGATCCAGACGCTGGACGGCGGCGTGGAGGTCAACGAGGTCTGGTTCGACGACGTGCGCGTGCCCGTGGAGAACCTGGTGGGCGAGGAGAACCGCGGCTGGGACTACGCCAAGTTCCTGCTCGGCAACGAGCGCACCGGCATCGCCCGCGTCGGCGTCAGCAAGGCGCGCATCCGCCGCATCAAGCAGTTGGCCGCCCTGGAGCACGTCGGCGACCGCGCGATGATCGAGGAGCCGCATTTCCGCGAGAAGCTCGCCGCCGTGGAGGTGGAGCTCAAGGCGCTGGAGATGACCCAGCTCCGCGTGGTGGCCGACGAGCGCAAGCGGGATCGGGCGCTGCCGAACCCGGCCAGCTCGATCCTGAAGATCAAGGGCTCCGAGCTGCAGCAGGCGACGACGGAGCTGCTGATGGACGTGGTCGGCCCCTACATCCTGCCCTACGACGACCACGAGCACGGCAGCAACGAGCCGCCGGTCGGCCCCGAGTACGCGGCGGAGGCGGCGCCCACCTATTTCAACTGGCGCAAGATCTCGATCTACGGCGGGTCGAACGAAATCCAGCGGAATATTGTTGCAAAAGCGATCCTCGGGTTCTAACCGGAACCGCCGCGGGCGTCACGGGTTGAGGATCGACGCCCGCAACAAGGAGAGGTTGATGCGTATTCAGTTCCGACATGCCGCCCGCGCCCTGCTGTTCGCCCTCGCGCTGGCCGCCCTGGCGCCCGTGCTCAGCGCCTGCAACACCACCGCCGGCGCCGGGCAGGACTTGAGCAAGGCCGGCAATGCGTTGACCAACAGCGCGGACCGGAACAAGAGCAAGTAGCCCCCTGCGCCTGGGGCTGGCGGGCCGGCGCGTTTCGGCTACGTTGGCCCCGACGCGCTCTGGAAGCGCGCACGGGGGAGGCGGCATGGACTTCGATCTCAGCGACGAGCAGCGGCTGCTGAAGGACAGCGTGGACCGTATGCTCGCGGACCGCTACGGCTTCGAGGCGCGCAAGGGCTACCGCGCGGCGCCGGAGGGGTGGAGCCGGGACATCTGGGCGCAGTTCGCCGACCTCGGCCTGCTGGGTTTGCCGTTCACGGAAGAACAGGGCGGGTTCGGCGGCGGGCTGGTCGATGCCGCCACCGTCATGGAAGCGTTCGGCCGCGCCCTGGTGGTCGAGCCGTACTTTGCCACCGTCGTCGCCTGCGGCGCCCTGCTCCGCCACGCCGCGTCGGCAGCGCAGATGGAGGCGCTGGTGCCCGGCATCGCCGCCGGGCAGCGCGTCCTCGCCTATGCGCAGGTCGAGCGGCAGTCCCGGCACAGCCTGACCGCCATTATGACCCGGGCGGAGCGCGACGGCGACGGCTGGCGCATCACCGGCGAAAAGAGCCTGGTGCTGCACGGCGACAGCGCCGAAACCCTGCTCGTGACCGCCCGCAGCGCCGGCCAGCACCGGGAGCGCCACGGCATCGGCCTGTTCCTGGTGAGCGCCGACGCGCCCGGCGTGTCGCGCCGCGGCTACCCCACGCAGGACGGGCTGCGTGCCGCCGAGATCACCCTCGCGAACGTGCCCGCGGAGGCCCTGGGCGACCCGGCCGAGGCGCTGCCGATCCTGGAGCAGGCCAACGACGAGATGCTGGCCGCCCTGTGCGCCGAGGCCGTCGGCGTGATGACCGCCATGCACGCCATGACGGTGGACTACCTCAAGACCCGCAAGCAGTTCGGCCGCGCCATCGGCGAGAACCAGGCGCTGCAGCACCGCGCCGTGGACATGTACGTGTCCCTGGAGCAGGCGCGCAGCATGGCGCTGTATGCCGCCATGATGGCGTCGGACCCGAACCCGCTGGAGCGGCAGCGCGCCATGCACGCCGCCAAGGTGCAGATCGGGCGCAGCGGGCGGCACATCGGCCAGGAAGCCATCCAGCTGCACGGCGGCATCGGCGTCACCATGGAGTATGCCGTCGGCCACCACTTCAAGCGCATGACCATGATCGAGCGCGGCTTCGGCGACACCGACAGCCACCTGGCGGCGCTGGCCCGGTTGGGCGGGCTGATCGCCGCCTGAGCGGTCGGCCGCCTGACCCGTGGCGTCCCGCCCGCCGATACTGTAAGCGGTGGCGGGTCATTTCGGGTTTGGGCATCTTGGAACCGCAGCGCACCAGATGATCGGGAAAGCCGTCGCCGCCCTGGCGCTCCTGCTGGCCGCCACCCCGGCGCGGGCCGAGCCGGACGCGCCCTATGCCGCCTGCGAGGCCGCCATCGCCGCCGCGCAAAAGGCGCCGCGCATCCCGGACAAGCTGATGCCCGCGATGTCCCGCGTGGAAAGCGGCCGGCTGGACCCCGTGACCAAGCAAGTGCGCGCCTGGCCCTGGACCATCAACGTGGAGGGCGCCGGCTTCTTCTTCGAGAGCAAAGAGCAGGCCATGGACGCCGTGCGCGCCTGGCAGGCCCGCGGCACCCGCTCCATCGACGTAGGCTGCATGCAGGTCAACCTCATGCACCACCCCGCGGCCTTTGCCACCCTGGACGAAGCGTTCGACCCGGCGACGAACGCCCGCTACGCCGCGCGCTTCCTGTCCGCGCTCTACAAGCAGACCGGCGATTGGAACCTGGCCACGGCGAACTACCATTCCGCCAACGCCGACCGCGGGGAGGACTACCAGCGCCGGGTGTTCGGCCGGGTGATGACGCCGATGGGTGCCAAGGGCACGCCATCGGCGCCGGCTAGCCCGTATGGCGTGTGGCCGCCGCCCGGCAGCGCCTACGCCGCGCTGCCGCCGGTCGAGTTCTCCTTTGGCGCCTTCGCCCCGGCGCCGGGGCGTGTCCTGGTGCAGCTCCCGCCGCTGCGGCGCTGACACGGCGGACACCGCCTGGAACACCAGCCACGGAGGGCTTGATGTCAGGAATGAAGGGAAAGGTCGTCGCGATCACGGGCGCAAGCAGCGGGATCGGCGAGGCGGCGGCGCTCCTGCTCGCGAGCCGTGGCGCGAAGGTCGTGCTTGGCGCGCGCAGGCTGGAGCCGCTCGCGGCGCTGACCGCCCGCATCGGCGACGCGGGCGGCGAGGCCGCCTGTGCAGCCACGGATGTGAGGCGGCGCAGCGACCTCGCCGGCCTTATGGCGCTGGCGTGCGAACGGTATGGCAAGCTCGACGTCCTGATCAGCAACGCGGGCGTCATGCCGATATCTCCGCTCGATGACCTGCGGGTGGACGATTGGGACGAGATGATCGACGTGAACATCAAAGGCGTGCTGTACGGCATCGCCGCAGCCTTGCCGGTGTTCCGCAAGCAGGGGACCGGCCATTTCGTCAACATCGCCTCGACGGCCGGGCACAAGACGGTCGCGAACCAGTCGGTTTACTCCGCCACCAAGTTTGCCGTGCGCGCCATCTCCGAGGGGCTGCGGCAGGAAGCCGGCGACACGCTGCGCGTCACGGTCGTGTCGCCCGGCTTTGTCCGGACGAGCTTCACGGACGGCGTGACGAACCCGGAGATGAAAGCGCAGCTCGAAGCCGCCCGGGACAGGTTCGCTATGCCGCCGGACGCGGTCGCCCGCGCCATCGCGTTCGCGATCGAGCAGCCGGCCGACATCGACGTGGGCGAAATCATCGTCCGCCCGACGGCGCAAGGCTAGCTCAGTCGGTTGGCTCAGTCCGCCGCCGACGCCAGCTTGTAGTTGCGGAACTGCTGGCGCAGCGCCAGCTTGTTCAGCTTGCCGGTCGCGGTGTGCGGCAACTGCTCGACCACCACCACCTCGTCCGGCGTCCACCATTTGGCGACCTTGCCCGCGTAGAAGGCAAGCAGCGCCGCCGGGTCGATGCCGTGCCCGGGCTTGGGCACGACGATCAGCAGCGGGCGCTCGTCCCATTTCGGGTGGCGCGCGCCGACGATGGCGGCCTCGGCCACGTCCGGGTGGTCCACCGCGATGTTCTCAAGCTGGATGGAGCTGATCCACTCGCCGCCGGACTTCACGATGTCCTTGGTGCGGTCGGTGATCTCCATCAGGCCGTGCCGGTCGATGGTGGCCACGTCCCCCGTGGCGAACCAGCCCTCCGCGTCGGTCGCGTCCTCCTCTGCGTTGAGATAGCGCCGCGTCACCCAGGGGCCGCGCACCATCAGGTTGCCGTAGGTCGTGCCGTCCCAGGGCAGCTCCGTATTCGCGTCGTCCACGATCTTGAAATCGAGGCCGGGCACGGCGCGGCCCTGCTTGTACTGCAGCGCCAGGGCGTCCTCCGGCGGCAGTGCGGCGGTGGCGGGCTTCGGGCTGTTGTAGGTGCCGAGCGGGCTGCACTCCGTCATGCCCCAGGCATGGTCCACCTTCACCCCGTAATCCCGGCCGAGGGTGTCGATCAGCATGGGCGGGCAGGCCGACCCGCCGCACACCAGCCGCTGCAGGCTGTCGAGCCGCCCCCCGGTCGCGCGCAGGTGCTGCAGCAGCCCCATCCACACCGTGGGCACCCCGGCCGACATCGTGACGCGCTCGCTGTTCAGCAGCGATTCCATGCTGGCGCCGTCCAGGTGCCGCCCGGGCATGACG
Organism: uncultured Acetobacteraceae bacterium; assembly: GCA_937858325.1. Lineage (GTDB taxonomy): Bacteria > Pseudomonadota > Alphaproteobacteria > Acetobacterales > Acetobacteraceae > CAHJXG01. The sequence continues at coordinate 3,132 of CALMAB010000009.1, read as the reverse complement.
AGGCTCGCCCCCACCATCGGCGCGGCGTAGGGAATGCCCCAGGCGTTGACGTGGAACATCGGCACCACCGGCAGCACGCGGTCGATGCTGCGCAGGCCGAACACGTCCGGCAGGTTGATCGCGTAGGCATGGATCAGGGTGCTGCGGTGGCTATACAGCACGCCCTTGGGCCGCCCCGTGGTGCCGGAGGTGTAGCACAGCGTGCTCGCCTCCTCCTCGTCGAGCCGCGGCCAGGCGAAGTCGTCGTCGGCGTCGGCCAGCAGCGACTCGTAGCACAGCAGTCGTTGGCCCGGCGCCAGCGCCACCTCCGGCATCTCCGCCGGGTCCGCCAGCATGACAAAGGCGCGCACCCCCGGAACCAGCGGCGCCACCGCGGCGAGCAGTGGGACGAAGCTGGTGTCGGCGAACACCAGGCCGCTGCTGGCGTCGTTCAGCACGAAGGCGATGTCGTCGGGCGACAGGCGCGGGTTCACCGTGTGGATGACCGACCCCATGCCGGACACCGCGTAGTACAGCTCCAAATGACGGTGCCCGTTCCAGGCCAAGGTCGCCACCCGGTCGGCGGGCCGCACGCCGAGCCGCAGCAGCGCGCGGGCCAGGGTGCGGGCGCGCTGCTCGATCCCGGCATAGGTGGTGCGGTGGATCGCGCCCTCGGTCGTGCGGGACACGACCTCCGCCTCCGCGTGGTGGCGGGCGGCGTGGGTGATGATGGAGGAGATCAGCAGCGGCTGCGATTGCATCAAACCGAGCATGGGCATTTCCTGGCTGAAGAAGCCGTCTAGGTGCGGCGATGCCCCACAAGATGGCCGGGTCGGGCCGCGGTGTCACGAGAACCGTTGCGGCGCGCCGCCGGGCTGCCGCGCCCCCTGGCGTCAACCTCCTTGACGACGCTAGCGAATCAAGTGTTGATCCGCAATGTCCGTCCGGGATAGACGGGGGAGGGTTCCCAGGGATTGCTTGATGCCGAGTCACAAATTCTCGCTGATCGCCTGCGCGCGCTGGGAAGAAGACGACATCCTGGAGTGGCTGGATTACCACCGCTCCATCGGCATCGACCACGTTTATCTTTACTCGAACGACGACAACGCTTCTACTTTGAAGAACGCCATTGGCCCGCATCTGGAAGGGCCGTGCCCGTTTGTCACGTACCGGCACTGGCACCCGAGCAAAGGCGGCCAGTCGCACATGTACGGCCACTTCCTGAACCACCACCGGTTCGAGACCGAGTGGCTGTGCTTCCTCGACATCGACGAGTTCCTGGTCATCAAGGGGCACAACGACCTGCCCCGCTTCATGGCGCCGTTGGAGCCGCATTTCGACGCGGTTTACTTCAACTGGGTCATCTACGGCGCGAACGGGCGTCGGAAGCGCCAGCCCGGCAGCGTGCTGATGGGCCTCACCCGCCGGAACCGCCGGATGGACTTCCACACCAAGAACTTCATCCGGGCGCGCTTCGCCGATCCGAAGAAGATCTGGTCCAGGATCGACAAGGGCGCCCGCGCGTTCTGGCATTTCTGGGACGACTACGGCTTGCCCGGCCTCCGCATCTGCGACGTGCTCGGCGTGCCCCTGCTCCACTACACCGACAAGTGGCCGGAGCGGGCGCAGGCGCTGGTCAACCGCCCCGGCTTTCAGGACCATGCGATGGCGACCGCTTACGTGGCGCACTTCCAGTTCAAGTCCGAGGCGGACTTCAAGCGGCGCGCGGTCCGCAGCAAGGCCGCGAACCAGAAGGCCTGGCTGAGGATGTTCGAGGCGGGACGGCACGAGGTGTTCCTGGCCGAGAACGATGCGGTGCCCGACACCTACCTCCGGGATTTCTGGGAAAGCCAGCAGCCGCGGCGGGCCTGAGCGCGGCGATAGGCTGAGATGGCCAGGTCAAAGCCTGTTATGTCACGAAGCGCTTGCGAGATAAGCTACCGCTGGCATCCTTATCTAAAACGGGGGAACGAGGATGGCTATGGTGGTGCAGGTGACGGTTCAGCAGCATGACGGCTTGAAGCTCGTCCGGCACAGCCCCGCACTTGAGCGTCAGCTCCATGTTGCCCGAAAGGTGCTGGAGGAGCAGGCGGACGTTCTGCAAGCCTTGGCAGAGCGTGACCGCCAGCAGCCCCCGGGCAGCGCAGACCCGTGAGTTGAATCCGGTCCCTCCGTGGCCTACCGTGCGGCCGGGCCACGGAGGGCGCAGCATGTCCGGCTTTGCCAGCACCAACGACCTTTCGGACAAGACGGTCAGCTTCGACGAGCTGGCGCCGGGCTTGTTCGGCTACACGGCGGAGGGCGACCCGAACAGCGGCGTCGTGGTCGGCGACGACAGCGTATTGGTGGTGGACGCGCAGGCGACGCCGCTGATGGCCGCCGACGTGCTGGCCCGCATCCGCGGCGTGACGGACAAGCCGGTACGCCACGTCGTCTTGTCCCATTACCACGCCGTGCGGGTGCTGGGTGCCAGCGCCTACAAGGGGGCGGAGATCATCGCCTCCGACGTGTGCCGCGGCATGATCGCGGAGCGGGGGCAGCAGGACGCCGACAGCGAGATCGGCCGCTTTCCCCGGCTGTTCCGCGGGCGGGACAGCATCCCCGGGCTGACCTGGCCGACGCTCACCTTCCACAAGCGCATGACGCTCTATCTCGGCACCCGCGAGGTGCAGGTCATCCACATCGGGCGCAGCCACACCGCCGGCGACACCGTGGTCTGGCTGCCGAAGGAGCGGGTGCTGTTCAGCGGCGACGTGGTGGAGTTCGGCGCCACGCCCTATTGCGGCGACGCGCACTTCGCCGACTGGCCCGGCACGCTGGCCGCCGTGGAGGCGCTGGGGGCGGAGGCGCTGGTGCCGGGGCGCGGCCGGGCCTTGCGCAACGCCGCCGAGTGCCGGGAGGCGATTGAGGGCACCCGCGCCTTCACCGCCGACCTGTTCGCCGTCGTGCAGCGCGCCTCCGCCGGGGGCGCCGGGCTGAAAGAGGTGTACGACGAGGCGATGGCGGCCATGCGGCCCAAATACGGGCAGTGGGTGATCTTCGAGCACTGCATGCCCTTCAACGTGACCCGGGCGCATGACGAGGCGCGCGGCCTTGATCACCCGCGCATCTGGACCGCCGAGCGCGACGTGGACATGTGGCGGGCGCTGGAGC
>CALMAB010000008.1:4225-6534 GCA_937858325.1 uncultured Acetobacteraceae bacterium | reverse complement strand
GCGCCGGGCACTGAACGCCGCCAGGCCGTCGCGGTAGTCGTCGCTGCGCAGCGCCCGGCGGCGGCCTTCCTGCAGCCGCTGCGCCGTGGCGGACGGCAGCGGCATCGCCTGCGCCAGCGCCCGCAGCTGCTGCTTGGCGCTGGCGACCGAAAGCGGCGCGTTGGCGGCGATGCGGGCGGCCAGGGCATAGGTGAACGCTTCCAGCTCGGCTTCCGGGACCAGGTGGTTCAGCAGGCGCAGCGCCAGCGCGCGCTCCGCCGGCACCGGGTCGGCGGTGGCGAACATCTCGGTGGCGACGTGCAGCCCGGCGCGCAACAGGACGTTCAGCAGCCCGTCCGGGTCATACGGCAGGCCGAGCCGCGCCGGGGTGAAGGCCAGGCTGCACGTCGGGTCCGCCACCGCGATGTCGCAGCGCAGGGCAAGGTCGGTGCCGCCGCCCCAGGCCGAGCCGTGCAGCATGGCGATCACCGGCGCCGGGCACTCGGCCACGCAGCGGAACAGGGCCTGCAGCGGGCCATCCTGCGCCAGGGGGTCGAAGTCCGGCGCGAGGTCGCCGATGTCGAAGCCGGCGCACCACACCCGGTCCTCCGCCCGCGCCCGCAGCACCACGGCGCGGATGTCCTGGCCGGCGAAGCTTTGAAAGGCGCGGACCAGCCCGTCCAGCATGGCGCCGCCGAGGGCGTTGCGCTTGGCCGGATCCTGCATGGTCACGGTGGCGATGGGGCCGTCGATGGCGAGGGCGACGGGCGGAAGGGCTGCGGTGCTCACGCGAAACACGGTAGCGCAAGCCGCGGGGCGTGTCTCATGCCGGCGGCCGTTTGCTCCCATTGTTGTTGCGTGATTGCGAGGAGCGCAGCGACGCGGCAATCCAGCGACCGGGCGCCGTCGCCTTCCGTTGCACCATACCGGCGGCGCATGGCGCTCCGCGGATGCGCCCTGCACCTCCGCCATCCATGGCCCAAGCTGCAAAAGGCCGCTTATACCAGCAGCCCCTTGCCTCGCCCCTTCCGTCCTTGCGAGCCGCCCTTGCGGCGTGGCAATCCAGGGACCGCCAGGACGGCGCTTGCTTCCCTGGATCGCCGCGTCGCTGCGGCTCCTCGCAACAACGCGGGAAACGGTCAGTGCAAGAGGCCGTTGGTGTCAGTCCATCGTCAACCCTCTCGTCACTTCACTGCCTTTGACCGCTTGAAGCAAGGCGATCGGGTTCCAGTAGTCCTTGTACCGAACGATGCTCCCGTCGCGCATATGGATCACCGAAATGTAGCGTTGGTTGTAAGCCTCCTTTGTGATCACGCCCTCCCCGCGCCCGGAGAACTCAAGCACAACCACGTCCGGATCACTTGTCTTGATCTCGGAAACGTCGGCGACGCTGTCGATCCGAAGCAGCTTCCTGATCCTCTGGAAGTTCGCGACGATGGCGTCCCGGCCTGCCATCGACGTGTTCAACCCGGGCGGCGCAAACGGGTACTCGAAGACGCCATCCACGGCGAACATGTCTGGAAACGTCTCGGCATCGGGTTTGAGACGACGACCCAGCACGCGGCGCAACATGGCTGGAAAGCTCTCGACGGCATCGGTTTCGGACATGTTGATCTCCATCATGGTCAGGGCCGGATGGGGACGGCCGGTGGCCGAGGCCATTGTCGCCCCCGGCTGATCGCTATAACTGTGGTCCATGGTCCACAGTCAATGGCTTCATCCGCGATGATGATCGCCGCCTTTGCCCGGGAAAGCAGGCTGTCGGTGGATGCGGTGCGGCTTTACGTCCGCCAGGGCCTGCTGCATCCGGAGGTCGGGACGAAGGGCGGGTCGCGCCCCTACCAGATCTTCTCGGCCCTCGATCTTGAGAAGGCCCGCATCATCCGTGCCGGCCAGGCGCTGGGGTTGTCGCTCAAGGAGATCGGCGCGTTCATCAACAAGCGGGCCTTCGACGGAAAGGAGGGCGACGTGGTGATCGCCTTCCTGGCGGAGCAGCGCGACCGCCTTGCGGGAAGAATTTCCGAGCTGGAAAAGCTCGTCTCGTATGTCGATGCCAAGATAGCCTGGCTGAGAAACCCGGGCGTCGGCCCTTCGCCGCCGTATCCGCACTAACTGCGTCACGACAGCGGCACGGCGCGAGGGTCCGCTGTCCCCTCCCTCGCGGAAGTTCAGACCGAGAGGCTACCGAGCCGCGCGGCATGGCCGCTACATGCCGCGACGCCATGCCCCCATTGGTCCGAGCGCCCTGCTGACCGCGCAGCAGGCAAGGCGCAGTTAACGCGAGCGTACGAAACAGGCTGCGCCGGGTCAGGATCAATTTCCCCTCCAGC
>CALMAB010000008.1:0-4215 GCA_937858325.1 uncultured Acetobacteraceae bacterium | reverse complement strand
GGGCCGCTGGCCCCTCCCACCGGGAAGTTAGCCCGCGCGGCACCCGAGCCGCGCGGCATGGCCCCTACGTTGCTACTCCCCCGCCGAGTCGCACCCCGGGGATGCCGTTGTGAAACCTGTCCGTATCGTCCTCTGGGCCGCGGCCCTGCTGCTCCAGGGCTGCGCCGCCCACGCCACGCCCACGGCGTGCCCCGAGCACTTTGCCGGGGGGCAAGCGCCCGACCTGGTGAACCCGCGGCTGGCGCCCGGCACGCGCGCCCTGTGCTACCAGGCCTTCGCCGTGCTGCACTCCGCCCTCACGCGCACCCCGCTTTACTCGGCCGAGCACCTGACCGCGGACCGCATCGAGGCCGCCCGCGCCACCCCCCGCACCGGCGACTTCCACCCGGACCCGGCGCTGCCGCCCGACGAGCGCGCGGAGCTGTCCGACTACGCCCGCAGCGGCTTCGACCGCGGCCACCTGGCCCCCAGCGGCGACATGCCGGACCCGGACGCGCAGCAGGAAAGCTTCAGCCTCGCCAACATGGTCCCCCAGGCGCCCAAGCTGAACCGCGGCGTGTGGGAAGGGATCGAAAGCGCCGTCCGCACCTTGGCGCAGCGCCGGGGCGAGCTGTACGTCGTGACCGGCCCGATCTTCAAGGGCGGCGAACTCGCCACGGTCGGCCACGTCGTGGTGCCGACCTACGTGTTCAAGGCCGTGCTGGACCCGCGCAGCCGCAGCGCCGCCGCCTACGTGGCGGAGAACACCGAGAACGCGGCGTGGACGGCGATCAGCATCGCGCAGCTGACCCGGCTGACCGGGATCAACGTGTTCCCGGCGCTCTCGCCGGACGCGCGCGCCACCCTGCGCTTGCCGGAGCCGACGCCGCACGGCTATGCCGGGGGCCAGTCCTACCCCAAACGCAGCAGGATGCCGTGATGCCGGACATGACCCCCTTCGCCAACGACAGCGCGGCCATCGAGATCGGCGACCTCAAGCTGGAGAACGGGCACGACCGCATCGCCTGCTACGGCAGCCTGGACCTGACGCGGGACAAGGCCGGGCTGGCGCTGGCCCGGCAACTGCACGCCGTGCTGGCGGCGGTGGTGCAGGCGTTGGAGGGGGACGCGAGCCTCCCGGATGCGGTGCCGCCGCCGAAGAAGCGGGGCACGGTGAAGAACCCGTTCTAGCGCCCGCGCGGCCCTGTCGGGTTCAAGCCTTCTTTTTACCCTTCGCGGCAGGCTTGGCCGGCTTGCCGGCGGGCGCGGCCGGGTTCATGGCGTCCTTGACCTGCTTGGCCGGCGTGAAGCCGAGCTTCTTGGACGCGGCGATCTGGATCGTCTCGCCCGTGGCGGGGTTGCGGCCCTGGCGCGCCTCGCGCGCGGCCACCTTGAACTTGCCGAAGCCCGGCAGCGAAACCTCCTCGCCCTTGCTGGCGGCCTGGACGATGGCGGCGAACACGGCCTCCACCACCTGCTTGGCCTGCGACTTGTTCATTTCATGGCCGGACGCGATGTGCTCGGCAAGTTCGGCAGTGTTCATGACGGAGTCTCCAAGGTGAGCCTTCCGCCATAGCAGCGGAATCGCGCGTTGTGGAAGGGGTCTGTGCGCCCGATTCAATCCGACCTGAACCGGCTGAGCAGCCGCCGCCAGCGCGCCGGGTCGTCCTCCTCGGCCTTGGACGTGCCGCCGCGGCTGGAAAGCTGCTCGATCAGGTGGCTGGCGATCAACCCGCGGTGGCCGCGTTCCCAATGGTCGGCGTCCTCGTCCCCGGCCGTCCAGCCCGGCAAGGGCAGCAGCAGGTAGCGGGCCAGCCCGTCCAGCAGCGGCTCGTAGGTCGCCCGCAGCGCGGCCAGCGTTTGCTGGGCTTGCGGGCCGCCGGTCCAGCCCACGCCGGCCTCCTCGAACACCGCCATGAGCCGGGCAAAGGCGGCGGGGTCCAGCCGGTCGCCGCCGTCGTAGCGGGACGGCTGGATGCGGAACGACCGCGCCATCTCCACCAGGACCTGCCGGGCCATGGTGAAGGTCATGCGCGCCTGCAGCGGCCGGATCGCCTCCACCCCCACCAGCACCAGCGCGCAGGTGTCCATCACGCAGGCCATGGCGGCAAGCCAGGACTGGTTGTCGTGCTGGCTGCGGTAGTAGGCCAGCATGGGGTAGGACAGGTGGCTTTCCAGCAGCTCCGACCCCCAGATCTCCCACTCGCGCAGCAGCTCGTCCAGCTTGTCCAGGCCGTCCGCTTCCGCGTGCCGGGCCAGCATGGTGCCGGCGGTGGGCGGCGACCCGGCGCGCCCGTCGAGCTGGATGACGTGCGCTTCCCGCCGCGAGAACAACTGGTAGAGCACGGGCAGGTAGCCGATGACCACGGCGATGAAGCCGATGCCGGTGCCGGCCTCGAACACAGCGACCAGGCGCGCGCCGGCGGTGTGCGGCACCACGTCGCCGTAGCCCAGGGTGAAGAAGGTGACGCCGCTCATGTAGGCCTGCTCGGAGAAGGCCGAGGCCCCGCTGCCAGGGGCTGGGCCGGGCGGCTGCAGGGACCATTCGATCAGCGCGAAGGCCAGGATCAGCGCCGTCGCCCAGAGCGCGAACAGCAGCACCATGGACAGCGCGCCGAACACGCTGAGGAACCGCTCGCGCCGCGCGCCGGCCGGCAGCCGCGCGCCCAGCCGCGACCATGCGGACCAGGCAGCGCGGAAGAACAGCCGCATGAACCGCAGGCTGCGCTGCACCCGGCGGGGCAGCAGCATGACCTCGAACGCGTCCTGGAGCACGACCAGCAGCAGCGCGATGCCGGCCAGCATCGCCAAGATGGTGATCAAGGCGCCCCATCCTGCGGCGCCCGATCCAGCAGGCGGTAGCCGACGCCAGGCTCGGTGGTGAGCAGCCGGGCCGCCGCCGGGCCGAGCTTCTGCCGCAGGTGGCCGACATACACCCGGAGATACTGCACGTCCTGCCCGTGCGCCGGACCCCACACCGCGTGGAGCAGGTGCCGGTGGGTCAGCACCTTGCCGGAATGCCGCGCCAGCAGCGCCAGCAGGTCGTACTCGCGCGGGCTGAGCTGCACCGGCGCGCCCGACGCGCTCACGACCCGGCGGGCCATGTCCACCTTGAGGTCGCCGGCGTGGAACACCTCGCTCGCCGCCGTGCCGGGGTGGGCGTGGCGCAGCGCCGCGCGGATGCGCGCCAGCAGCTCATCCAAACCGAACGGCTTCTCCACGTAGTCATCCGCGCCGTTGTCGAGGGCGGCGACCTTGCCCGCCTCCTCGTCGCGGGCCGACAGGACCACCACCGGCACCTGGCTCGCCGCGCGGAGCTGCACCAGCGCGTCCTGCCCGTCCATGTCGGGCAGGCCGAGGTCCAGCAGGACCAGCGCGGGCGGCCGTGCCCGGGCCATCGCGAGGCCGTCAGCGGCGGTGTCGGCGCGCTCCACGCCGTAGCCGGACGCTTCCAGCGCCGGGCGCAGGAAGCGATGGATCTGCGGCTCGTCGTCGATGACCAGGATACGCGTACGCTGCAAATCACCACATCCAGACGTTACGCCTTGGATGTAGCGGAAAGCCGCAGCACGACAATGGTTCCGGGCGAGCCGTCCCGCGCCGCGTCCGGGCGCGGGCTGACGGCCTGGATGGAGCCGCCCATCGCTTCCATCATGCCGCGGGCGATGGCGAGGCCCAGCCCGGTGCCCGGCGCCGTCCGGTCGCCGCGCCGGGCGCGGTAGAAGCTGTCGAACACGTGGGGCAGGTCGTCGGCCGGGATGCCGATGCCCTCGTCGGAGATTTCCAGGCTGACCTGCCCGCCGCCCGCTGCGCCGCGGATGCGGACGTCGGAGCCGAGCGGCGCGTAGCGCACCGCGTTGTCGAGCACGTTGGCCAGCACCTGCTCCAGCAGCGCCGGGTCGGCCTGCATCGCCGGCAGATCGGGCGGCACGTTCACAAGGACGTGCCCGGCGTCCGGCACCCGGGCGATGGCGGCGTCGATGGCGTCGATGGCCTGCACCGGCTGCAGCCGCGGCGCCACCTGGCCGCTTTCCAGCCGGGTCAGGTCCATGATGTTGGCGAGGAATCGCGTCATGCGCGCCGCGTCCTCCTTGATGGAGGCGAGCAGGTCGGCGCGGGTCTCGGGCGCCAGGCGGTCCCAGGCCGTGCCCAGCGTTTCCGCGGCACCCCGGATGCCGGTCAGCGGCGTGCGCAGGTCGTGGCTGAGCGAGTTCAGCAGGGCGGTGCGCAGCTTCT
>CALMAB010000007.1 GCA_937858325.1 uncultured Acetobacteraceae bacterium | reverse complement strand
GGCGCAGATGCGCGCCTGCCTGCGGACCGGCCGGGCCGTGGCCGGCGCGGTCTGCGCCGACGGCCATCTCGGCTACGCGCAGCCGGTCGGGGGCGTGGTCGCCTACGACCGGCAGGTCAGCATCTCCGGCGTCGGCTTCGACATCGGCTGCGGCACCATGGCCGTGCGGCTCGACGTGCCGTTCGCGGCGGTGCGCGGCCGCGCGGGCACGATTTTGGGCGACATCCGGCGCCACATCTCCTTCGGCGTCGGACGCGCCAACGCCGAGCGCGTCGAGCACCCGGTCCTCGACGACGAGGACGCCTGGCGCGCGTCGGGCATGAAGGACTACCGGCAGAAGGCGCAGGCGCAGCTCGGCACGGTGGGCGGCGGCAACCACTACGTGGACCTGTTCCGCGATGAGCAGGACCGGGTCTGGATCGGCGTGCACTTCGGCAGCCGCGGCCTCGGCCACACCGCGGCCACGCGCTACCTCGGGCTTGCGGGCGGGCAGGAGGGCATGGACGTGCCGCCGGCCGTGGTGGAGGAGGACAGCGCGCTGGGCCAGGCCTACCTGGCCGCCATGGAGCTGGCCGGCCGGTATGCCGAGGCCGGGCGGGAATGGGTGGTGGAGCGGGTGCGCCGGATAGTCGGGGGCGCCGTGCAGCAGGCCGTGCACAATCACCACAACTACGCCGTGCGCCGTAGAGGCGCGATCTAAAGAGTGTGATCTAAGTCACTCGGATAGCTAGGAAAAGTCCGATGCCCACCCAACTTACCTCGACCAGCAATGGTTGCAACCGGGGAAACCCGGCGGGGGACAAGAGCATGTCGGGAAAAGGCGCGGCGGGGGAGAAATCATCGTATCCCCCGCGCATCAGGGCAAGGCGCGTATGGTGAAAGCTAAACTGCTTGAACTCCAGATCATGGGGCCTGATGTGGGCAGCAACACACCGATGGTTAAAGTGTTGTATGGCGGAAACCCGTCTATGACGGGCACGGAGAGGAGGGACATGCGTACGCTCCTCTCATCCCAGCCGCGCCACCCAACCTTCATTGAAGGATATGATCGAACGGGGCACCTGTCCGCGTCGCATCTCTTTGATCGTGAGACTACGGGATCGCCTAAACGGGCTGCACTCAACAGTTCCGCATGGCGACGGAGCAGCCATATTAGCCAAACGCCCGAGGTAACGCTCGGGACAGCCAGCTACGGCTGGACGGACAAGGCGGAAACGGGTCGGGCAACCGGTCTGAGGAAGCCCGCTGGCCGGGTGAAGGGCTGCACATCCGCAGGGGATGATAGCCGGATGACGGCAATGGAGGGACGCTGATGCATCCCGACGTCGTGGACCGGAGGTTGTCCTCGCTTCCAGAACTGTCTCGACAAGGCAAGCGAATCAACGGCCTGCACCGTCTCCTGACCTGTCCCCGAATCTGGGAACGGGCCTATGAGATGATCGCCCAGAATACCGGGGCGCTCACACCGGGGACTGATCCCGACAACACCCTCGACGGCTTTTCGCTGGCGCGGATGGAACGGATCATCGCCCAGGTGCGGGATGGAACGTACCGATTTACCCCTGTCCGCAGAAAGTACATCCCCAAACCCAACGGCAAGCTACGGCCATTGGGCATCCCGAACGCCGACGACAAGCTGGTGCAAGCGGTAGTGAAATTGGTTCTGGATCAAATCTACGAACCAATCTTCTCGGCCAATTCACACGGCTTTCGTGCGGGGCGCTCCTGTCACACCGCACTGGAAGAAGTCCGGAAGGTGTGGACGGGCGTTGTGTGGCTGGTGGATGTCGATGTTGTCGGGTTCTTCGACAATATCGACCACGATATCCTTATCGGTCTGCTTAAGCAGCGGATCGACGATGACGATTTTATCCGTCTCATCAAAGGAATGCTCGTTGCCGGCTACATGGAAGATTGGACATGGCACGCGACGTACAGCGGTACGCCGCAGGGTGGGGTGATTTCGCCCTTGCTCGCCAACGTCTATCTGCATGAACTGGATCAGTTCATGACGGCCTATCGGACCCAATTCAATAAGGGTCTGAAACGTCGTCCTGACCCCAACTACGCGCAGGTGGTAAAGAAGATCAACGCTTGCCGAGCGGCCATCAGGAAGCGACGGGATCGCCAGAGGGGCGAGGACGTAACGCTGTTCATTGATGAAATCCGGGACCTCCAAAAGCAGTTGATGCAGCACCCGAGTCTGGATCAGTTCGACTCAGACTACCGGCGCCTGCTTTATGTTCGATACGCCGACGACTTCATGGTTGGTGTGATCGGATCGAAGCAGGACGCCCGGGACGTCTTGTCGGACGTGCGGGCCTTCCTCAAGGACCGTCTTCGGCTCGACGTCTCGGAAGAGAAAAGCGGTATCTCGGCTGCCACGGAGGGTACTTCGTTCCTGAGCTACACGGTCAAGGTCATGACGACCAATCGCATCCAGCGCATTGAGCGTAAAGGCAGTTCTCGACCGATGCTTAGGAGGAACCCATCGCGCACCGTCCAGCTTCATGTTCCCGAACATAAGCTGGCGGCGTTTGTCGAGCGGAAACGCCTCGGCAATTATCACACGCGCTACGGCGAACCCAGGAACTGGATCATTGATAGCTCCGATCTGGAAGTCCTCACCTCGTACAACGTGATGATGCGTGGGTTGGCGGAGTACTACAAGCTAGGGACACTGTGGAAACGGCAACTATCTCGGGTCCACTATGTCTGGTGGTACAGCCTCGTGAAAACTCTCGGACGCAAGCACAAGTGCAGCGTCCCGACAGTCATCAATGAGATACTGGACTACCAAAATGGGGAGCGTGGTCTGTGGTATGACACGAAGGATGGTCGGAAATTCCGACCATTGTTCACCTTGAAGCACGTTCGGAAAAAGGAGCCGTCGGCCCGAAATGCGGACAGCATCGCGAGTACCTCGTACCTCGATCTGTCCAGAACGGACCTGATGGACCGCCTGATGGCGCAGCAATGTGAAAGCTGCGGCGCCTCCGACGCGCCAATGGAAATACACCATGCTCGCCGCATGGCCGATGTGTCGCATCAGAGCCTGATGGCACGGCTCAAGGCGGCTCGCCTTCGCAAGCGGGTTGTCCTCTGCCGACCCTGTCACACGGCTCTGCATGCTGGGGGGTTACAAGCGAGACTGGATCAGGTGAAGGCGGGTGTAGGAGCCGGATGATGGGAAACTATCAAGTCCGGTTCCGTGGGAGGGGTACAGCCGGTCCCTCGTGGATTGGCTGGCCCCTACCCGACTGGCGGGAGCAGCACGCCGGGCGCACCGTGTGGGTGGTGCGCAAGGGCGCCACGCCGGCCTTCCCGGGGCAGCAGAGCTTCGTCGGCGGCTCCATGGGCGACGACGCGGTGATCCTGGAAGGGGTGGCGGGTGCGGAGGCGGAAGCGGCGCTGCATTCCACCGTGCACGGCGCGGGCCGGGTGTGCAGCCGCAGGGAGGCCCGGCGCCGCTTCACCCGGGCGGAGATGGAAGCCTGGCTGCGCGATTGCCACGTGCTGCTCGCCGGCGGCGACCTGGACGAGAGCCCGATGGCCTACCGCCGCCTGCCGGACGTGCTGGCGCACCATGCCGGCAGCGTGCGCGTGCTGCATCGGCTCCGTCCGTTTGCCGTGGCCATGGCGGGTCCCGGCGAGTTCGACCCGTTCAAAGACTGAGCGGCGCCAAGCCCATCGCCTTTCTCGACTTCGAGGCGTCGTCGCTCGGCAGCGGCAGCTTTCCCATCGAGGTGGGTTGGGCCGTGGACGGCGGCGAAACGGAGGCGCACCTGATCCGGCCGGCGCCCGGTTGGACGGGTTGGTCTGCCGCCTCCGAGCGCCTGCACGGCATCCCGCAAGCCAGGCTGCTGGCCGAAGGCGAGCCGCACGGCGACGTGGCCCGGCGCGTGGCCGAGGCGCTCGGCGGAGAAGGCATGGCCGTGGCCAGCGACAACCCGGAGTTCGAGCAGTTCTGGCTGGAGCGGCTGATGGCCGCGGCTTGGCGACCTGCGCCCTTCGCCGTGCTGCCGGCTGCGCGGCTCTACGCCACGGAGGCCGGCCGCACCATGGGCGCCGGGGTGACCGCGGAAGCCGTCCTCGCGGTGGTCACGGGCGCGATGCGCGCGGAGCGGACACGCCAGCGCGTCCGCCACCGGGCCGGCCCCGACGCGGAGGCCATGCTGTGGATCCTGCAGGAGAAACGCAGGCGGCTCGCGACAGGCCGGCCGAAGCTGGCTGACCCGCCGACGGCTCACACGGGCCGCTCAACATCGAGGCCGCCGGCGTAGAAAGCGGCCACAACGGCAGGCGCACCTCCGGCGCGCCGGGCGGGCGTGCCGGGCCTCGCGATGCTATGATGGCAAAACGAAACGAACCAACAGCAAGGCAGTGATCCGGGCATCGTCATGGCAACCGCACAGCTCACCACGTCCCGCTACAACGCCGGCCTGCAATGCCTGCGCCGGCTCTGGCTGCTGGTGCATGAGCCGCAGGAGCACATGGGGTCGGCTGCCAGCTCGCTGGCGGCTGCCAGCCATGAGGTCGGCCGTCACGCGCGCAAGCTGTTTCCGGGTGGCGTGCTGGTGGCCGAAGAACCATGGCAGCATGCCGAGGCCGTCGCACGCACCGCGGCGCTGATGGCCGACGCCGCGATTCCGGCGATCTTCCGAGCAGCGTTTGCCTACGGTGACGTTTGCGTCCGGGTGGACGTGCTGGAGCGCCGCGGCGCCGGCTGGGGGCTGCGCCGGGTCAAGAGCAGCGCCCGCATCAAGGACCACGACCTCCATGACGTCGCCCTGCAAGCGCATGTGCTCGCCCAGGCCGGGGTCATCGTAAGCTCGACCGAGGTGCTGCACGTCAACAATGCCTACGTGCACGGCGTAGGGGAGGTGGACTGGCCGGCGTACTTCGCGCGGGTGGACGTGGGCGGTGCGGTCGAGAGTCGACGCGCGGGCATTCCCGCACAGCTGCTGGAGATGCACGCCTGTCTTCGCCTGGATTCCCTGCCGTCCGTCGAGCCGGGCGGGCACTGCCGCAAGCCGCATCGCTGCGAGTTCTGGGAGCGGTGCACGGCGGACAAGCCAGCCGACTGGGTCCGCCATCTTCCGCACCTGTCGGCCGCTCGGGCCGCTGATCTCAAGGCGGTGGGGGTCGAGGCCATTTCCGCCATTCCCGCAACGTTTCCGCTCACGCCGAAGCAGGCCATCGTCCGGGACGCGACGGCGAGCGGACAGCCTTGCGTGTCGCCCGACCTGGCCCGCCGGTTGCACGGCTTCGGTCCGCCCACTTGCTATCTCGACTTCGAGGCCATGGCGCCGCCCATCCCGCTCTATGCGGGCACGCGGCCCTACCAGGCCCTTCCTTTCCAGTGGTCGCTGCATGCGGTCGATGCCAGCGGCACCCTGCACCACCGGGAGTTCCTGGCCGCAAGCGACGAGGACCCGCGACGCCGGTTCACCGAGACGCTCATCGCGGCCCTCGGTGCCTTGGCCGGCCCGATCGTGGTCTACTCCCCCTATGAGCGGACCCAGCTCAAGGCGCTGGCCGGCTCCTTCCCCGAGTTCAGGCCGGCGATCGAGGCGATCCTTGCCCGGCTGCTGGACCTGCTGCCGGTCGTGCGCGACGGCGTTTACCACCCCAGGTTTGGCTTCGCCAACTCCATCAAGTCCGTTGCCCCGGCGCTGTGTCCCGGGTTCGGCTACGGCGACCTCGACGGCATCGCCGAAGGCGCCGCCGCCTCCACCGGCTTCTTGCAGATGGCCATGGGCACGGTCTCGCACCCCGAACAGGTCGCGCGGCTGCGGGCGGCGTTGCTGGCCTATTGCCAACGCGACACGCTGGCCACCGTCGAGGTGCACCGCGCGCTCGTGCGGCTCGCTGCTAATCGCGCGACGGGGCCGGGCTGAGATGGAACCGCAGGCGGCGGAGCGGCAACCGCTGTTCGCGTTCATCGCGGACCTCGCACGCGGGAACGGCGGCGTCCTCCCGGACAGCTCCGTCTCCTTGCCGGATGAGGATGCGCTGGAGGCGCCGGGCGGCGTCCGCTGGTCGGCCGGCGCCCCGGACGGCGTTGTCGGCCACCACGGCTTCGGGAACGGCGCACCGGACGCGGAGCGCGTGCTGGAGGCGATCCGCTCGGCCGCCGCACGGGATGCGGCCGCAGGGTTCGACGAGCTTTACGCAGCCCTTCGCGAGGAGGACTGCCTGGCGGTAGTGGACGCGGTGGTCGAAGCCGTCGCCGCCGATCCACACATCGACCGTCGGCGGCTCCGCCTGCTCATGTCGTTCGTCGCGCGCCGCGCGCCGGACCGCGGCCCCGTCAAGTTCGCCCTGGCAGTCCTCGGCGCGGTCGGCAAACGGGGCGAGCACCTGGACGTCTTCGCCATCTTCGGCCTGCACGACGAGTTCGCGCTCTATGCAGTCGTAGCGCTGCTGCGCTTGGCGGACGACCCCGAGGGCGCCATCTGGTCCGTCGCCAAGGCCGTCACCGGCTGGGGACGGATCGCGGCCATCGAGCGCCTCGATGGCACGGCACGGCTGGAAATCAAGCGGTGGCTCGTGCGGCAGGGCTACCGGAACCGGGTCATGAACGAGTACACCGCGCTGATCTGCGCGGAAACGGGCGACCTCGCCGGAGAGCTGTCGCGCCCCGTCCTCGACGAGGAGGTTCGCCGCGGCGCGGGAGCCATCCTCCAGGCGCTGATTGCCGAGGGGTCCGTGGACGGCATCTCGCGCTACCGCGCCGCGCCGCGGGCCGTGCGCCTGTACGTCGGCCATGTCCGCCGCGAGCCGGTCGGCACGTCCGAGCTGAATACCTTGCTGGCGATCCGGGACTACCTCGGCGCCCAACCCGACGATCCCGAGAACCGGCTCGATGCCTGGACCGACGAGGAGCGCGCATCGTGCTCGGCCCTGGTCGGAACCCTGGTGGCCCCGGATCTCCATGCCGGGCGGCTGAGGGAGGAGATCGTGTCGGGCGCCGCGAACGAGAGTTGGTATGCACGCCATGCGGCCCGGGGGCTCGGCCTCGATGTCTGGGACCAGGTCTTCGCCCGCCTGCGGTCGGACCCGCTCGCCGGGTCCGCGCCCTGGTGGGAGGTGATGCAAACCAGTGACAGCGGCCGGATCCGGGCGGTGGCGGACCTTGCGGAGCAGGCGTTGCCGCTGGATCGCATGATGGGCAAGCCCACGCTCGACATGTGGCCGACGCGCGACGCAACGGCGCACGGTGCGCTGGGCTATGTTTTGCAGGACCTCGGCCCGCATCCGGGCGTAGGGGCGGCGCTGATCCGCGCGGGCCTGCGTAGCCCCGTTTTGAGGAACAGGAACATGGCCCTGCGGGCGCTGTCGGGATGGCCGCGCGACCGGAGGTCGGCCGCCTGGCTGCCGTTGCTCATTGCTGCCCACGCTGCCGAACCCGATCCGGATGTGAAGGCCAGGATTGCGGCGCTTCGGGAGGAGTGTGCGTCCGCCGCCGGGTTGCCGGCCGGTGGCGAACTTTTGCAATAGACCCCCGTTGGCAACATTCATGAGGATTTTTACGGTAAGAGCAGCGTCGGGGTGCCTCAACCGCTACATTCCGTGTTGAAGGAGAACTTTACGAC
>CALMAB010000006.1 GCA_937858325.1 uncultured Acetobacteraceae bacterium | reverse complement strand
GTGCTCGGCCACGAGACCATGGGCGAGGTGGTCGAGGTCGGCTCGGACAACCGGGCGGGCCTGAAGAAGGGCGACCGCATCGTGGTGCCGTTCACCATCTCCTGCGGCGAGTGCTTCTTCTGCCAGAAGCAGATGTTCTCCTTGTGCGAGCGCTCGAACCGCAACGCCAGCATGGCCGTGGAAGCCATGGGCCACTCGCCGGCCGGGCTGTTCGGCTACAGCCACATGCTGGGCGGCTACGCCGGCGGGCAGGCCGAGTACCTCCGCGTGCCCTACGCCGACGTGGACCACATCAAGGTGCCGGACGGGATGACGGACGAGCAGGTGCTGTTTCTGTCCGACATCTTCCCGACCGGCTACATGGCCGCCGACAACTGCAACCTTCAGGGCGGCGAGACCGTCGCGGTCTGGGGCTGCGGCCCCGTCGGCCAGTTCGCGATCCGCAGCGCCTTCCTGCTCGGCGCCGAGCGCGTCATCGCCATCGACCAAGTGCCGGAGCGCTTGGCACTCGCCGAGAAGGGCGGGGCGGAGACGATCAACTTCAGCAAGGACAAGGTTTATGACCGCCTGCAGGAGATGACGCACGGCCGCGGCCCGGACGCCTGCATCGACGCGGTCGGCACCGAGGCCGCCCCCGGCAGCAGCATCGATGCCGCCTTGGACAAGGCGAAGGCCGCGCTCTACCTCGGCACCGACCGGCCGCACGTGCTGCGTGAGGCGATCATGTCCTGCCGCAACGGCGGCACGATCTCGATTGTCGGCGTTTATGTCGGGCTGCTCGACAAGGTCCCGTTCGGCTCGGCGATGAACCGCGGCCTCACGTTCAAGATGGCACAGACCCCGGTGCCCAAGTACATGGGCCAACTGCTCGGGCGCGTGCAGAAGGGCGAGATCGATCCTTCCTTCGTCATCACGCACACGGTCGGCCTGGAAGACGGGCCAAAGATGTACGAGACGTTCCGAGACAAAAGGGATGGCTGCATCAAAGTGATGATCAAACCGTAACAGGGAAGGAGTTTGCTATGGCAGGTGGCATCGTGGCTCTGCAACAGAGCGAACTATCGCGGCGCGGCCGCCCTTCTGGGGACGCCTCGGCCGGTGGGTCGATGCAAGGCCTAGGCTGGATTCCCATCGCGCTCGGCACCGCCGCCATCGTGGCCGGGCTCGGAAGCCGGAAGAAGGGCACCATGGCGCTCGCGCTCACCGCTCTCGCGGGCGTGACCGCGGCCGGAGCGATGCGCGGCGGGCAGCTCGACCGCGGGAAAGCGGACAGCAAGGGGCAAGGCGGCGCCTCCGTCGGCGAGCCGGAGGTGGAGCGCTCGATCACGATCGGCAAGACTGCGGACGAGCTACACCAGCGCTGGCGCGACCCGAGGACGCTGCCGCAGGTCATGGCAGGCTTCGCGACCGTGCGCGCGTCCGGCGACGGCCGCCTGCACTGGAGGATCGAGGGGCCGCTCGGCCGCGCCTACGAATGGGACGCCGAGACCGTGGACGACCGGCCGCGCGAGGGCGTCGGCTGGCGCTCGCTCCCCGGCGCCGGCATCGCGCACACGGGATCGGTCCGCTTCCACCCGGCCTCGGGCGGGCGCGGCACCGTCGCCCCCCTGCGCTTCCGCTTCGACCCGCCCGGCGGCGCGCTTGGCGACGCAGCCGTCAAGCTGCTGGGCGCCGCGCCCCTCAAGCTGGCCGCCGACGGGGCGCTGCGGCGCTTCAAGAGCCTCGTGGAGACCGGCGAGATCCCGACCACCGAGCGCCAGCCCGCCGCCCGCGCCGACACGCGCTGAGAAGGAAACCAGGACATGCGAGCGCTCTACTGGAACGGCGTGAACGACCTGCGCGTCGGCACCGTGAAGGATCCCGAGATCGTCAACCCGCACGACGCCATCCTGCGCGTCAGCCTGTCCACGACGTGCGGATCGGACCTGCACTTCATCGACGGCTACATCCCCTCCATGAAGCCCGGCGACGTGATCGGCCACGAGTTCATGGGCGTGATCGAGGATGTCGGCCCCGAAGTCCGCAAGGTGGCGAAAGGCGACCGGGTGGTGGTGCCCTCCTTCATCGTCTGCGGCCAGTGCTGGTACTGCGAGCACAATTTGTACTCGCTGTGCGACAACACGCACCCGAAGCCCGAGCTGCAAGCGCCGCTGCTCGGCGGTTATCCCACGGCCGGCATCTACGGCTACACCCACGCCTTCGGGGGCTACGCCGGGGCGCACGCGCAATACGTGCGCATACCGTTCGCCGACAACGACTGCTTCAAGGTGCCCGACGGCGTGGCGGACGAGACGGCGTTGTTCCTGTCCGACGCGGCGCCGACCGGCTACATGGGCGCCGACTTTTGCGACATCCAGCCGGGCGACACGGTCGCGGTTTGGGGGTGCGGCGGCGTCGGGCTGATGGCGCAGCAGAGCGCGCGGCTGATGGGCGCCGAGCGGGTGATCGCGATCGACCGCTTCCCCGAACGGCTGCGGATGGCGCGGGAGCACGCCGGGTCGGAGACCATCAACTACACCGAGGTCGAGAGCGTCCCGGAAACGCTGAAGGAGATGACCGGCGGGCGCGGCCCGGACTCCTGCATCGACGCGGTGGGGATGGAGGCTCACGGCACCGGGCCGCAGTACGCCTATGACCGGGTGAAGCAGGCGCTGCGCCTGGAAACCGACCGCGGCCAGGCCCTGCGCGAGGCGACGATGGCCTGCCGCAAGGGCGGCACCTTGTCGGTGCTCGGCGTGTATGGGCTGGTGGACAAGTTCCCGATGGGCGCCATCATGAACAAGGGCATGACGGTGCGCAGCGCCCAGCAGCACGGGCAAGCCTACATGGACCGGCTGCTGGCGCACGCCCAGAAAGGCGAGCTGAACCCGGCCTATCTCGCCACGCACCGCTTCTCGCTCGAGGACGCGCCGCGCGGCTACGACATGTTCAAGCACAAGACGGACGGCTGCGTGCGGGCGGTGTTCGCGCCGTAGAAGCCGTCGCCCGTCGCAAGCCCGCCCGTGCAGACGAGGTGATCATGACCAGGTTCACAGCCGCGTCCGCCGCACTCGCGATGGCGCTCCTTGCTAGCGCATCCTTCGCGCAGCAGCAGGCCGCTCCATCGCCGGGCGGCGCGGCCCAGTTGCAGCTCGTGGCGAGCTTTGAGCACCAGGTCACTGGGGTGACGGTCGCGGCGGACGGGCGCATCTTCGTGAACTTCCCGCGCTGGAGCGAGGACGCGCCCGTCTCCGTCGCCGAGGTTACCCGCGACGGTGGGATCAGGTCCTACCCCGACGAGGCATGGAACGCTTGGCGCAACGTCAAGCGCGGCCAGATAACGCCAGGGGACCACTTCGTGTGCGTGCAGAGCGTCGTGGCCGACGGACGCGGCAATCTCTGGGTCGTTGACCCGGCGGCCCCCGGCCAGGGCTACGTCGTGCCCGGCGGAGCCAAGCTGGTGCGGATCGACCTCGCCACGAACCGGGTCGCGCAGGTCATCCGCTTCGACGAGAGGGTCGCGCCGCTCAGCTCCTACATCAACGACGTGCGCCTCAGCCCGGACGGCCGCCACGCCTACCTCACCGACGCCGGCGCGAAGGGCGCGCTGATCGTCGTGGACCTGCCGGGCGGGCAGGCGCGCCGAGTCCTGGACGGCCATCCCAGCACGCAGCCGGAGAAGGGCGTGGTGGTGAAGACCGACGGGCAGGAGCTGCGCCGCCCGGACGGGCGTGGCGTCGAGTTCGCGGCCGACAGCATCGCGCTTTCCCCCGATGGTCATCACCTCTACTGGAAGGCGCTGACGGGCAGGACGCTCTATCGCGTCGCGACCGAAGCGCTGAGCAATTCCCGTCTCTCCGCGAAGGAGCTGGAGTCCCGCATCGAGCGGGTCGGCGGAAGCGAACCCACGGACGGCCTGTGGATCGACAAGCGTGGGCGGCTCTACCTCAGCGCCATCGAGGGCAACGCCGTGAAGGTCCGCGACGGCGGAGGCGACACAACCCTCGTCCAGGACGACCGGCTGCGCTGGCCTGACACCTTCGCGGAAGGGCCGGACGGCACCGTCTACGTTACGAGTTCGCACATCCAGGACATGAGCTGGTTCAAGCCCGAGAACGGCCCGCGCCTTGCGACACAGCTTTGGCGCATCGGGGGGACTGGGGCGCGGCCGTGAGGCGGAGATAGAGCCGGTCCACTTCGGCCGCCTGCGATGCCGGCTGACAGCGGTTCGGGCGATCAACCCAAGGAGGATGTCATGAGAGCAGTCGTCTACAACGGACCGCGCGACGTGGCGGTGCAGGACGTGCCGGACGCCAAGGTCGAGAAGCCGACCGACGTGCTGGTGCGGATCACCAGCACCAACATCTGCGGCTCCGACCTGCACATGTACGAGGGCCGGACCGACTTCCCGCGGGGCGGCGTGTTCGGGCACGAGAACCTCGGCCAAGTGGTCGAGGTGGGCAATGCTGTGGACCGGGTGAAGGTCGGCAACTGGGTCTGCGTGCCGTTCAACATCGGCTGCGGCTTCTGTAGGAACTGCGAGCGCGGCTTGAGCGCCTTCTGCCTCACGACGGCGGATCGGAGCGTGGTGCCGAACATGGCCGGCGCCGCATACGGCTTCGCCGACATGGGACCGTACCGGGGGGGCCAAGCCGACCTGCTACGGGTCCCCTACGGCGACTACAACTGCCTGAAGCTGCCGCCGGACGTGGAGGAGCGGCAGAACGACTACGTGATGCTGGCCGACATCTTCCCAACCGGATGGCACTGCACCGAGCTCGCAGGCATGCGTCCCGGCGAGTCCGTCGTCGTCTACGGGGCCGGACCGGTCGGCCTCATGGCGGCCTACTCCGCGATGCTCAAGGGCGCCTGCATGGTCATGGTCGTCGACCGCCATCCCGACCGGTTGAAGCTTGCGGAGCAGATCGGGGCCATCCCCATCGACGATTCCAAGGGCTCCCCGGTGGACCAAGTCCTTGGTTTGACGAACGGCGTCGGTGCCGACCGGGGCTGCGAGTGCGTCGGCTATCAGGCGCACGACCCGGACGGCCACGAGCATCCCAACATGACCATGAACAACCTGGTGAAGTCGGTGAAGTTCACCGGCGGCATCGGCGTGGTCGGCGTCTACGTGCCACAGGACCCGGCGCCTCAGGACGAGCTGTACAAGAAGGGCGAAATTCTCTTCGACCAGGGCCTGTTCTGGTTCAAGGGCCAGCACATCGGCACCGGGCAGTGCAACGTGAAGGCCTACAATCGCCAGCTGCGCGACCTGATCTCGACCGGGCGCGCGAAGCCGTCGTTCATTGTTTCGCACGAGCTGCCGCTGAATGAGGCACCGAACGCCTACCAGCATTTCGACGCGCGCGATGATGGTTGGACCAAGGTGGTCCTCAAGACCGCCGCATGACCGACCGATCCAGGCGGGGCGGCCGTTCCCGCGGCCGCTCCGCCGCCCGTTTCTCCACCGCTTCGCGCATCGAGGATGCCATGCCGATCTACGACTACGATTGCCAAGTGTGCGGGCCGTTCACGGCGATGCGGTCGATGGCGGAGTTCCGTGATCCATTTGCCTGTCCGTCTTGCGGTATCGGGGCGCCGCGAGCCGCTCTCAGCGCGCCCGGCATCGCTGGCATGGACCCGACCCGGCGCAGCGCCCTCGCCTCGAACGAGCGTAGTGCGAGCAGCCAACGCCCCACGAAGGCGGCCCATCCCGCCGGCTGCGGCTGTTGTGTGCGCCGGTGGCCGATCCCGAGCGCACTGTCTTCGAACGGCGGCCGCGTCTTCTCGTCGAGCGGGCCGCCGCGTCGGAGCGGGCGGTGAGCGCCGTCCCACAAGAGCCGCTTCCATCGAAGAACCCCATCTTTATCGAACGGAGACACGAACATGGCTTCTGAAACCCTGAACGGCCTGAAGGTGGCGATCCTGGTCACGGACGGCTTCGAGCAGGTCGAGATGACCGAGCCGCGCAAGGCGCTCGACCAAGCCGGCGCACAGACCCGGCTCGTGTCGCCCAAGGACGATCAGGTGAAGGCTTGGAAGTTCACGGAGTGGGGCGACACGTTCCCGGTGGACATGCCCCTCAACAGTGCCCGGCCCGAGGATTTCGACGCACTGCTGCTACCGGGTGGCGTCATCAACCCCGACAAGCTCCGGACGCTGCCCGAGGCGGTCGCGTTCGCGAAGGCCTTCTTCGACGCCGGCAAGCCCGTGGCGTCGATCTGCCACGGCCCTTGGACCATCATCGAGGCGGGCGCCGCACGCGGACGGCGCCTGACCTCCTGGCCGTCGCTGAAGACCGACCTCAAGAACGCCGGGGCGGAGTGGGTGGATCAGGAGGTCGTCGTCGATCAGGGCCTGGTCACGAGCCGCAAGCCCGACGACATCCCGGCCTTCAACCCGGAGGTGATCAAGCTGTTCGCGAGCGTACGCGGGCAATCGCGGCAGGCGGCGGCCAAGTGAGACCTGCCGCCGCAGCTGGCGCTGCGCAGCACGCGCCTTCTTCGCCGGGATCGGCGGGCATGAAGCGGCGCCCGTTCGGTCCCGTGCCGTCCGAGGTTGCGGTGATCGGCCAGGGCACTTGGTACATCGACGACGCGCACCGGCCCACCGCGGTCGCTGCCCTGCGCCGCGGCCTCGATCTCGGCATGACCCACCTCGACACCGCCGAGATGTACGGCGACGCCGAGGCCGTGGTCGGCGAGGCGATCGCCGGGCGACGCGACGAGGTCTTCCTCGTTTCCAAGGCCATGCCCAGCAACGCCTCCCGTGGTGGGACGGTGGCGGCCTGCGAGCGTTCGCTCGCGCGCCTGCGCACCGACAGGCTGGACTGCTACCTCCTGCACTGGCCCGGTTCGCACCCGCTTGAAGACACGTTCGCGGGCTTCGAGCGGCTCCGCGACCAGGGCAAGATCCTGTCCTGGGGGGTGAGCAACTTCGACGTGCCCAACCTCGATGCCGCCTGGAAAGCTGGGGGCGAGGGCCGGATCGCCTGCAACCAGGTCCTCTATCACCTGGAGGAGCGCGCGATCGAGCACGCCGTGCTGCCCTGGTGCGAGGAGCGCGGCGTCGCCGTGGTCGCCTACAGCCCATTCGGCCATGGCAGCTTCCCCGGCCCGCGCACGCCGGGCGGCCGCGTGCTGGAGGACATCGCAGCAAGCCACGGCGCGACCGCGCACCAGGTGGCGCTCCGCTTCCTGGTGCGGCGACCGTCCTTGTTCACGATCCCCAAGGCGTCCAGCCCCGAGCACGCCGCCGACAACGCAGGCGCGGGGGAGCTGCGGCTGACGGAGGCCGAGCTCGCCCGGATCGACGTGGCGTTCCCGCTCGGCCCCCGGCCGCGCCGGCTTCCCATGCTGTAGGCCCGTGATGCCCCATTGGCTGGAGCAGGCGCTCGGCGCGTGTCTCGTCCTGGTCGTCCTGCTGGACGTGTTCCTCACCGTCCTCTACGCCCGCATCGGCACCGGCATCATCAGCACGAGGCTCGCGCGCCTTACCTGGCGGCTGTTGCTCGGCCTGGCGAAGCTCTCCGGCCCACGGAGCAGCGCAACCGTCCTCTCCTTCTGCGGGCCGGTCATCCTCGTGCTGCTCGTCCTGGCCTGGGCGCTGGGGCTGACGGTCGGCGCCGCGCTGGTCATGCACCCGGATCTGGGCACGTCCATCCGCGCCAGCGGCGGAGGCGATACACCGACCGACTTCGTCGCGGCGCTCTACGCCGGAGGCAGCAGCATGGCGCTTGTGGGCGCAAGCGACTTCACGCCGCACACGAGCGCGGCCCGCCTGCTCTTCCTATTCAACTCGCTCGTGGGCGCGTCCGTCATCTCGCTGACGCTGAGCTATCTCGTGCAGGTCTACACGGCACTCCAGCAACGCAACACGCTCGGCCTCAAGGTTCACTTCCTGGCCTCGGGCACCGGGGATGCTGCCGAACTGATCGCCGGCCTCGGGCCACACGGGGAATTCAGCAGCGGATATACCAACCTGGCGGACCTCGCGGTGGAGATGACGAACGCGGCAGAGGCGCACCACTTCTACTCCGCGCTATTCTACTCTCGCTTCCGCGACGTGCGCTACTCGGTGTCACGCATCAGCCTCGTGGCGCTCGACACGGTGACGCTGATCAAGAGCGCCCTGGACGACGAACGGTACGGGTGGCTCAAAGAGACGGCGTCGGTGACGCAGCTCTGGCACGTGTCCATGCTGCTGGTGAAGACGCTGGAAGCCACCTTCCTGCCCGGCGGCGTACCCGAGGCGAGCGAGCCGCCGGACGCGCAGGCGCAGGAGCGCTGGCGGCAGCGCTACTCCGCCGCGCTGCGGCGGCTCCGGCAGGCGGGCATTCAGACCGTCGCGGACGAGCAAGCAGGCGCAGAGGCCTACGTCCTGCTGCGTGCCGGCTGGGACCGCTACGTCGCGGCGCTCGCCCCCTCCATGGCCTACGAGATGGACGACATAGACCCTGCCGGCAGCGCCGCCGAGCCTGCCGAGAGGCAGCAGCACGCAATCCGCGGGCGTCTGCACCCGGTCGGATAGCCGCGGCGCGAGTGGATGTGGGTGGCCTTGCTCAGGCGCAGAGAAGAGAGATGCTTTCTGGGCCCGAGCTTGACCCCTCGATCCGGTGATATGGGCAAAGTCGAGGCCTGCCCATCAGGGTGACCCCTATCCGACCGGAAATGGCCTATGGTGGCAGAAGTGTTGGTCCAGGCCCTACGTGGACAGCCACGGACAGTCCGAGGTCGCCTTCAGCTTCTCCCATTTACTTGGCTTCCAGCTCCTGCCGCGGCTGAAAGGCGTCCACCGCCAGAAGCTCTACCGCCCCGCAACCGGGACGCCGGACGCCTACCCGGCGTTGCAGCCCATCCTTACGCGCCCGATCGACTGGGTGCTGATCGCCCAGCAATACGACAAGATGGTCCGCTACGCGACCGCGCTCCGGCTCGGCACCGCGGCGGCGGCCGACATCCTGCGCCGCTTCACCCGCGCCAACCTGCAGCATCCCACCTATCGGGCGCTCGTGGAGCTTGGGAAGGCGCTGCGCACGGCGTTCGTTTGCCGCTACCTGAACAGCTTGGAACTCCGCCGGGAAATCCACGAGGGGCTGAACGTGGTCGAGAACTGGAACGCGGCCAACGGCTTCATCCTGTACGGCCGCGGCGGCGAGATCGCCACCAACCGCGTGGACGACCAGGAAGCGACGGTGCTCAGCCTCCATCTGCAACAGAACTGTCTCGTTTACGTCAACACGCTGATGATCCAGCGCGTGCTCGGCGAGCCGATCTGGGTGAAGCCCATGGGTGCGGCCGAGCGACGCGGGCTGACACCGCTGACCGGGGGGCACGTGAACCCATACGGCGCATTCCGCCTCGACATGACCACCCGCCTGCCGCTGGACCTGCCCAGCATGAGTGCCGACTCACCCCAGCTTGCCTTTCCCGCCGTCTGATCCCAGCCACCCACGCCTACTTTGCGGCTGGCGTCACGAATGTTGGCTCGGGCCCTGAAAGCTCCGGCTTTTTCGGCCTGGGTCATGCTCTGGACTCCTGCGTGTCAAAGGGCGGCCTCTGCCATCTTACGCTCGTGCTCGATCAGCCACCGCTTGCGCCACAGCCCGCCGCCGTAGCCGGTCAGGGTTCCGTCAGCCCCGATGACACGGTGGCAGGGGACGACGATTGCGACCTGGTTGGCGCCGTTCGCACGCGCCACGGCCCTCGCCGCTGACGGGCGTCCAAGGCTGGCCGCAAGCTCGGCATAGGACCGGGTGACGCCGGGCGGTATGGCCATGAGTTCCTGCCACACGCGCTGCGTGAAGGCGGACCCGGTGCGGGCAAGAACCGTCGAGAAGGTCGCCGACCGGCTGTCGAAGTAGGCGCGCAGCTCTGCCTCGACCTGGTTGATCGGCGCTGCCCGGCCGAAGGAGATGGTGGAGCGCGTCCTTTCCCGCAGGCGGATCAGTTCGGCCGGCAACGCCTTCCGGTCGAAGAACTCCAGCAGGTGCAGCGCGTGCGGGTCGGCGACCGCAAGCATCGCGCCAACGGGCGTCTCGATCCAGTCGGCCTTCAGCAGGTCCCTGCCCCTGAGCCGCGCCGGGCAGTCGCCGAGGAGCTGCGCGACGGCGCCGCGGAAGCCGCTGTCCGACTCGTACCCGGCCTCAAGCTGCGCCTCGATCACGGCGTCCCCGGCGGCGAGCCGGTCCATGCCGCGCCCCAGGCATCGCAGCCGCGCCAAGTCGAGGAACGTCATGCCAAGATGCCGCCGGAATGCTCGCCTGACCGTGGACGGGTCAAGCCGCATGGCGACCAGGTCCTCCTCGGACCAGCTCCGGCCAGGCTCGCACTCCAACCGGTTCAGCAGCAGCGCGACCAGCGGCTCGCGCGCACCCATCTGGCTCAACGGCCGGCAGCGCTGGCAAGGCCGGAAGCCGGCTTCCAGGCAGGCCGGGATGGAGGCGAAGAACCGGGTGTTCTCGAAGCGCGGCTTCCGGGCGGCGCACGTCAGCCGGCAGAACACGCCGGTCGTCCTCACGCCCACGAAGGCATGGCCGTCATAGGCCGGGTCGCGCGCGATCAGTGCGGCGTAGAGGGTTCCGGGGCTGGGCAGCGTGAGCGGCATGTCCGACTTCTAGGCTTGTGGGCGGTGTTGTGCCGCCTTGATTCGGGCACCTATTTTGCCCGTCCGCCAAACCGACCCAAACGGATAGTTGGCCGTCAGCTTCCTGTGTTGAACGCCGCACCCCGCCTACCCGGATACGACCCTAGCCGAAGGCGAGCGCCCAGGGGGCTAGGGCATCCGGCGTCGGCACCGCAGGGCCTTACGGCAACCGGGAGGCATGCGTAAGCTCCCGCCATGACATGGCCCTTTCACCATGGCGAGGTGCTGGAGCCGGCCGACGCCGGGTGGGCCTACTGGCGTCCGGCGGTGGACGGCATCGTCGAACTGGGCACCTTGCGGGGTTGCGAGGTCGCGCTCCCAGCGCACTTCCACGGTGAGGACCAGATCACCTTCGTTGTCTCCGGACGGCGCAGGTTCCTCGTCGGGGGCGAACTCGTCGCCCTCGCGGCCGGCCAGGGTGCCCTGATCCCCGCGGGCGTCGCGCATCGGTCCCTGGCGGAGCCGTCCGGCGTCGCCTGCCTGAACGCCTATGTGCCCGCGACCGGATATGCCGTGTCCGAGATGCTGGGGAACGTCGAGCGTCTGTGGCGCAAGGCGGGCCAGCTCAGCCCGACGGAGCTGGCGGCGGTGGTCCGCGAGCACCGGCAAGATGCGGGAGGAAATATCCCGGCAAACAGCGCCATCTTGGCCTGTGCGAACCGCCGCGAGCCCGTGAGCCAATTGGCCGCGCGGGCCGGGATGAGCCGCGAGGGCTTTTCCCGCAGCTTCGCCAAGCGCCACGGCATGCCGCCCCGCGCTTTCCGGCTCATGGCCAGGCTGAACTGCGCGCGCGGGCTGCTCAGGGCCGGCGAGGGCATCGCCGCCGTCGCTGCCGAGACCGGCTTCGCCGACCAGAGCCACCTCGGCCGGTGGTTCCGGCAAGCCTTCGGCGTCACCCCGGGCCGATACCGCTCGGGCTGGCTGCGGTCACAAACCTTCCAGACGCGGCCGTGATCCGTCCCTAAGTTCCGCTTGAGAAGAGCGGATGCCGCGCGCCGCCCAGCTTCGGCGCCCGTCGGCCGTGGCAGCCGCTCCACAGTCTTGGACAGGATGGTGCCGTGCCGGGATCGTACATCAACGTCGTCTCCTACCTGCTGGTCGTCGGCGCCGGAGCGAGCGTCGCGTTGCAGCAGGCTCTCAATGCCAGGCTGCGAGCGGAGCTGGGTTCGCCGTGGTGGGCGGGGTTCGCCAGCTACTTCGTCGGCGCGCTGGCGATGCTGGCGGTCATTCTCGCGTCCGGCGAGCCGCGGCTGTCGGGCGCCATGGCCGCGCGCGCGTCCTGGCCCTCGTGGACGGGCGGCATCTTCGGCGCGATCTTCATCGGCACAGCGATCCTCATGGTGCCGCGCCTGGGTGCTGCGACGGTTCTCGCGCTGATCGTCGTCGGCCAGATGCTCGGGTCGCTGGCGTTCGACCACTTCGGCCTGCTCGGCGTACCACAGCACCCGGCGGACTTGACACGGCTGGCCGGCGCGGCCTTGCTGATCCTCGGCGTCGTCCTGATCCGCTTCTGACTGGCAGGCGTGCTTGAGACATGAGCCGGACAAGAAAATAAGGCGTCCGTCAAACCACCGGATACCGTTGGCGAATTCGCCGGATTGTCCAGCCCCATAAACCGCTGCGGCAAGTCGGGGCAATGGCGTAGCTCAGAACAAGAATTTCCTAGCAAGACATTCTTAATACTCTCAACCTTAAAGCGTGTACTGCGGATGGATGTAGTGCCTTCCTGATTTCGCCAACGGTATCCCAAACCTGACGGACACGTTGCGATGATGGTCTGCTCTCGATACAAAGCAATCCCTCGTCGCCCCCGAGCTCAGGGTAGCCACCCACGGTCCGCTTACCCATCTCCCACGCATGTCCCGCTCCCCTACTGCCGACCTGGCCCCCCTCATCAAGCTCCTGCAAGCGGGCGTCCCACCCCACCGCGCTGCCACCGAACTCTCTCGCATCCTGGCCATCTGGACGGCCGAACTTAAAGACGACGGCGAGCAGCTGCAGGAGCGGCTATCCGGCCTGGCCGAGCAGATGACGACAGGGATCGAGGAAATGCACGAGGGCATCGCCGAGGCGAGCGACAAAGGGAAACCCACGCTGCGGCGGATACTGGCGACGCATGAGGCGGTACTGGACGGGGTGCGGAAGGCGCAGGGAGCGGGGTAGGCATCCCACTGCCCCGCCAGGGACGCTACCGCAGCATGGCCCAACGGACCGCAAAGCTGTGCAGATTGGCCATCTGGCACCGTTGCATGTTGATCGGCAGCCAGGGCCAGGGGTGTCCGCCAAACCAACCCGATACCGTTGGCGAATTCGCCCGACCTTTTGGAACTTCCATCCGGGGGCCGCGACGATCGCTCTTTTTCCGGGGAAGTGGAGTTCTACAGAGTCACTGGAGCCGTGAACGCAAGGGCAACTCCGAATTCGCCAACGGTATCTGGTTGTTTGACGAAATGTTACAGTCTGTTCAAGCCGGCATGTGCTGACATTTAGGCGCAGGCCGGACGTCTCCTACCGGGCAGAATGCTCCCGCCTGGCTCAAAGGTGATGGTCCGGGCGCCCCAGTTCTAACCCGCAACCAGCCTCAGCCCGAGCAGCCCCATGACGGCACCCGCCGCCCGGTCCACCCAGCGCTTCCCGCGCAGGTAGGCGGCGCGCGGGCCTCCCGACGAGAACAGGACGGCGACCAGCACATACCAGCCCGCCTCCATGAGGAACACGAGCGGCGGCAGCACCAGGATGAGCCAGCCCGGCGGATGCTGGGGCAGCAGCGCTGCGAACACGCTGCCGTAGTAGATGGCCGTCTTCGGGTTGGTGATCTGCGTGGCCAGCCCTGTTCGGAACGAGGCTGACGGGTGGGGGCGATCCGTCCCGCCGCCTGCAAGCGCAAGCGGCGCGGCAGCGCCCTTCCAAAGCCGCCAAGCGAGCAGCAGCAGCCACAACCCGCCAAGCAGCTTGACCCCCATAAAGAGCAAAGGCACGCGCGCCAGCACCGCCGTCAGGCCCAGCAGCACCAGCGCGGTGAAAACCACTGCGCCCATACCCATGCCGAGCGCAGCAGCCACCCCATCCCGGCGTGAGCGGGCAACAGCCGTTCGCGCCACCAGCACAAAGCTTGGCCCAGGGCTGACGCTCCCGACCAGCAGCACTCCAAGTAGGCCAGCAAGGGCGGCGACTGGTTCCATGCTGGCATCTCCGGTCAAGGTGCGCCGGGCCTCGTCGCCCTGTTCCAGGAGATGCAGGCGCATTACCGCGTGTCCTGTCCGCCCAGTACCGAGATCCTCGCGGACCTGCGCGCCCTGCCCGCCGGCGTCGTTCTCCTGGTTGCCCGCGCGCCCGGCGTCGTCGGTGCCGCAGCGCTGGCGGCCGTCTGGCCCGGTCCCGGGTTGCGCCGCGGCCTGTTCCTGAAAGACCTGTTCGTCACCGCGTCCCGCCGCGGCGAGGGGATCGGCGCCGCCCTGATGCGGACGGCCGCCCGCTTCGCCGTGGACGGCGGCTGGGGGCGGATCGACTGGACGGCTGCCCGAGACAACGCGCCGCTGCGCGCCTTTTACCGGGGCCTCGGCGCGGCCGAGCAGCGGGAGAAGGTGTTTTTCCGCCTCGGCGGGGACGCGCTGCGCGCGCTCGCGGCGGACCCTTCTTAGCCGTGGCTCACGGGATCGGCGAAGCTCGCCGGGTTGCCCGCCCCCGTTTACGGAACAAGGAGCCGATCCGATGAAGCGCCGCTACGTCACCGCCGATGTGTTCACCGACCGCATGTTCGGCGGCAACCCCGTTGCCGTGGTGCTGGACGCGGCCGGGCTGTCGGCTGATCAGATGCAGGCGGTCGCCGTCGAGTTCGGCTACTCCGAGACGACTTTCGTGCTGCCTCCGCGCGACCCGTCCCACACGGCTTGGGTGCGCATTTTCACGCCCAGCCGCGAGGTGCCCTTTGCCGGGCATCCGAATGTCGGAACAGCGTTCGTGCTGACACAGGAGATGGCGGCGCGCGGCGAAGCGGTGCCGGACCGGCTCGTGTTTGAGGAAGCGGCTGGGCTGGTTCCGGTGGACCTGCTGCGCGAGGGCGGTGCCGTGGTCGGCGCGGAACTGACGGCACCCGAACCCTTGTCGCGGCGGGCAGAAGTCATGCCGGAGCGGGCCGGGGCGTGCCTGTCGCTTGCAGCCGGGGAGGTGCGGACGGACGCGCACCCGCCGCAGGTGGTGTCGGTTGGCCTGCCGTTCCTCGTCGTTGAACTCGTATCGCGCGATGCCCTGCGCCGGGCGCGGTCGGACCGCACGGCCTACGAGAGCGTGTTCCCGCTGGACGGCGCCATTGCCGTGTACGCCTACACGCGCGACGTGGGCACGGCGGCGCCGGAAGCCGGCACCGACCTGCAAGCGCGCATGTTCACGCCCCGCATGACGGAGGACCCGGCCACGGGCAGCGCGACAGCAGCAGCGGCGGCGCTACTGGCGGAAGTACGGGGTGGTGCCGACCTTCGCTTGCGCGTCGGCCAAGGCGTGGACATGGGACGGCCAAGCCTCCTGCTGGCGCGGGCGGGCCGGCAAGGCGGCGTGATGATCGCATACGTCGGCGGGCGCTGCGTCAGGGCGATGGAGGGCAGCTTTCGGCTGGCCGGCCCGTAGGTCATCGGCCGACGCGGCGGATGGGGCGGCAGTTCGCCGCCAGCCTTTTTCGTTGAACGCTGCCCCGCATGTTCGGACATAAATCGGAACGACCTCGATTGCGCCAGGAGCTTGCATCGTTTACAGGCCGGTGATGAAGCTTTCCCATGTGCCAGCAGCCGTCGTGTTCGACATGGATGGGCTGCTGTTCGACACCGAGGCGCTCTACCAGGAGGCGTTCACCCGGGCGGCATCCGACAGAGGCTATGACATGCCCTTCCCCGTCCTCCTCGCCATGGTGGGCCATCCCTGGCCCGTGAACCGCGTCCAGTTGCTGGATCACTACGGCCCCGCTTTCCCGGTGGACGAGTTCGGGGAGGCTGTGCGGCAACACTTCATCTCGCTGGCAGACACCCGCCTCCGCTTGAAGCCAGGCGTCTTTGAACTCTTGAACGTCTTGGACGAGCTGCGCCTGCCTCGTGCCATAGCCACGTCGTCCAAGCACGACACCGTGCAGCGCCACCTGGCAGCCCACGCCTTGCATGGCCGGTTCCACGCCGTCGTAGCGCACGGAGACTACGCCGCCAGCAAGCCCGCGCCGGACCCGTACCTGAACGCGGCCAAGCGGCTGGGAGTGGACCCTCAATCCTGCCTGGCCCTGGAAGACTCGTATGCCGGCGTCCGGTCTGCTTCGTCGGCAGGCATGACGACGATCATGGTGCCGGACCTGCTGCAGCCGACGGGCGAGATCAAGCGGCTCTGCGCCCATGTCGCCACGGACCTGCATGAGGTGCGCGGCCTCATTTCGGATGCGTCTCTGCGCCGTGTGGCCTGAGCTGGATGCCACGACGCCTGTTCGTCAAGCCAAGGGGCATGGATGATGGTCAGAGCCAGGAGCAGGCAGATGATCGCAGGTGATTTCATCAGTTGTGCGCTGTCGAACCAAGCGAATGCCGCGCTCCTGTCCCGCCTGACGTCTCTTGCCCTCCCCCAATGCCACGTCACGGCTGGCTGCCTCTTCCAGGCAACCTGGAACCGCTCGACCGGGCAGGCTGCTGATTGGGGAGTCAAGGACTACGATGTTTTCTACTTCGACGACCGCGACCTGTCCTGGAAAGCGGAAGATGAGGCAATCCAGCGCGTCAATGCCTTCACTGGCGATCTCGGGATCAGCGTGGAAACTCGAAACCAGGCGCGCGTTCACCTTTGGTATGAGAAGCGCTTTGGGGCCCGCTACCCCCAGCTTGCCTCCGCCCGGGACGGGATTGACCGTTTCCTGATCTCTTGCACTTGCGTTGGGATCGAGGTGGCCAGCGGTGAGCTATATGCGCCAAATGGTCTCCACGATCTGGAAAGGGGCATCCTGCGGCCAAACCCTTCGAACTCCCGAGCGGACCGCTTCGTAGAGAAAGCCAAGGACTACCAGGCGCGTTGGCCGTGGCTAACCATCGTTGGCTGAAGGACGGCGTGCGCATTCGCCCGGTCAAAGGTCCAACGACCGGACCCGCCCGCCTCGTCCGTTAAACCAACCGATACCGTTGGCGAAGTCGCCGGACTACCTGGCCGCATAAACTTTTGCGGGAAATCAAGCCAACATCATAGTGCAAAATCAGATAAATCTAGCAAAATATTCTTAAGATTACCAACTATAACGCGCGTAAACAGCATTGTTTTAACGACTATCTGATTTCGCCAACAGCATCCCAACCCAAGCGGACACGTTGATCGGCTACTCTGGCAATAGTCCGCGCGGTGCAAGCCGGGCCGACGCCGCTTCGAGCCAGCCCGCGAAAGCCCAGGCCGAAGGCCCGGCGTCGGCTGGGATGCCATAGCAGTAAGGTTCCAGCGCAAGCCCCGGGCCACGGGGCAGCACGCGGGCGAGCCGACCGGCCGCCAAGTCGGCCGCCACCATCGCCAACGGTCCCAGCGCCACGCCCAGCCCGTCCAATGCCGCCTGCAAGGCGAATTGCAAGTGCTCGAACCGCAGCTCGCCCGCGGGCCGCAGGCCGGGCACGCCTGCGCGAGCCAGCCACGTCGCCCAATCTGCGTCCCGCGTCGCCGTGTGCAGCAAGGTGTGCCCGGCCAAGTCCTCGGCCCGATGCACCGGCAGGCGGGCCAGCAAGGCGGGTGCGGCAACCGGCACGGCCCGCTCGCGCAGGAACGAACGCGCCTGCATCCCCTTCGGCCATGCCACGCCGGAACGCCCGCGCCGGACCACCACGTCGAACGACCCTGCCGGCAGCCGCGCCGGCTCGGCCGTGCTCGTCACCACATCCGGGCGCACGCCCGGGTGCGCCGCCATGAAGGCGGGCAGGTGCGGGATCAGCCAGCGCAAGGCGAAGCTGGGCCGGGCGTTGACCCGCACGATGCCGCCCCCGTCCGCCCGCGCCGCATCCCGGCGCAGCCGGACGGCTGCCGCGGCGATCCGCTCCAGCGCCGGTGCCGCCTCCGCCAGCAGCTCGCGCCCGGCCGCGGTCAGCGCCACCTGGCGCACGCCGCGGGTGAACAGGGGCACGCCCAGGTGTTCCTCAAGCAGCCGGACCTGCTTGCTGACCGCACCGTGCGTCACGCCCAGCTCGTCGGCGGCGCGGGTGAAGCTCGCGTGCCGCGCCGCGGCGGCAAAGACGCGTACGGCATTCAGCGGGGGCAGGCGGCCAGCGGACATGCGTGAGTTTTCCTCCGGCATAGGCGCGACTACAACTCGTTTGTCCCAAGCCGGGTCAGGAAAGACAATCAAGGGCGAAAGGAGACAACTTATGCCCCTCGTCCTGCACCTGCCTGCCCACGGTGACACCGCACCTCCGCTCACGCATCGGCTGCGCGTGGCTGTGGCCGCGTGGTCCTCGGGCGTGCGCCTTGGTGCCCGTGTTCTCCGGGACGAAGCGCACCTGCGGGAGATGGACGCGCGCCTGCTCGCCGATGTCGGCCTGATGCGCGGGGACGTGGCCCGCGGCGCGCTCCGGCCGGGACAGGACCGCTAGCGTGCCCGTGCTGGTGCGCGACAGGCGCGACGCGGACGTGCCGGCGGTCGCCGCGATCTACGCCCATTGGGTGCTGCACGGCCTGGCCAGCTTCGAGCTGGACCCGCCCGACGCGGCCGAGGTGGGCCGCCGCCGTGCGGCGGTGCTGGCGGGCGGCTATCCTTACCTGGTGGCCGAGGACGGGGACGGCGCGGTGCTGGGCTACGCCTGCGCGGGCGCCTACCGGACCCGGCCGGCCTACCAATTCGCTGTCGAGGACAGCGTGTACGTGGCGCCTGGCGCTGGCCGCCGCGGCGTCGGCCGCGCGCTGCTGCCGGCGCTGCTGGCCCGGCTGGAGGCGGGCGGCTGGCGCC
>CALMAB010000005.1 GCA_937858325.1 uncultured Acetobacteraceae bacterium | reverse complement strand
GTCGCCCAGCGGGAGGTCATCGGGCGCCAGGATTTCCGCCGCCTCCAGCCGGCCCAGCAGCGGCGGGAGGTCGGCGGGGGAGGGGGAAGCGGTCTCGAACAGCCCGGTGGACACGTCAAGCCATGCGGCGCCTAGCCCAGTGCCGACGCGGGCCAGGGCGAGCAGCAGGTTCGGGCGGTGCGCTTCGAGCAGGCTGTCCTCCGTCAGCGTGCCCGGCGTGACCAGGCGCACCACGGCGCGGCGCAGCGGCCCCTTGCCGGTGCGGCCCTTCGCCGGCTCCATCTGCTCCGCCACCGCGACGCGGAAGCCGCGGCGGATCAGGCGGGACAGGTAGGCCTCCGCCGCGTGCACCGGGACGCCGCACATCGGGATCGGCTCGTTGTTGTGCTCGCCGCGCCGGGTCAGCGCGATGTCGAGGGCGGCGGCGGCGGCCTCTGCATCCGTGAAGAACAGCTCGTAGAAGTCGCCCATGCGCAGGAACAGCAGGGCGTCCGGGTTGTCGGCCTTGAGCGCGAACCACTGGGCCATGGCGGGGGTCGCGCCCGCGGCGCTCGGAGTGGAGGCCGCGCCTGCGGCGTTGGGCGTGGAAGTCGCGCCTGCGGCGCTGGAGGCGGGGGACACGTCGGCGGCGCTGGGCAGCTCCATGCCGTCATCTTACCAAACCATGCCGCACCTGCGAAGCGGCTGGGTTACGCGCCCGGCACCGCTGGCGTATGCAGGTTGATCCGACCGGACGAACCCGGCGCGCTCAGGAGTTTGACCCATGGCTGACGGCATCATCGAACCGCGCGCCGGCCGCGTGTCCGCCGAGGAGGCGTTGGCGCTGCACGCGGCCGGGCGGCCGGGCAAGCTGGAAACGCGGATCAGCAAGCCGCTGGTGACGGCGCGGGACCTCAGCCTCGCCTACTCGCCCGGCGTCGCCGAGCCGTGCCTCCACATCCAGCGCGACCCGGCGCTGGCCTATGACTACACGACCAAGGGCAACATGGTCGCCGTGATCTCCAACGGCACGGCGGTGCTGGGCCTGGGCAACCTGGGCGCGCTCGCCTCCAAGCCGGTGATGGAGGGCAAGGTCGCGCTGTTCAAGCGCTTCGCCGACCTGGACGGCATCGACCTCGAAGTCTCGACCGAGGACGTGGAGGAATTTGTCAACTGCGTGCGCTTCCTGGGCGCGGGCTTCGGCGGCATCAACCTGGAAGACATCAAGGCGCCGGAGTGCTTCGTGATCGAGAGCCGGCTGCGCGAGCTGATGGACATCCCGGTGTTCCACGACGACCAGCACGGCACGGCCATCGTGGCGGCGGCCGGGCTGATCAACGCCTGCCACCTGACCGGGCGCAGCCTGTCGGACACCAGGCTCGTGGTGAACGGCGCGGGCGCCGCCGCCATCGCCTGCGTCGAGCTGCTCAAGGTGATGGGCGTGCGGCCGGAACACGTGACGCTGTGCGACACGCGGGGCGTGGTGTACCGGGGCCGCACCGCGGGCATGAACCAATGGAAGTCGGGCCACGCGGTGGCGACCGACGCGCGTACGCTCGCGGAGGCGGTGGCGGGCGCCGACGCCTTCTTCGGCCTGTCCGTGCAGGGCGCGCTCACGGCGGAGATGGTGCGCAGCATGGCGCCGCGGCCGATCATCTTCGCCATGGCCAACCCCGACCCGGAGATCACGCCGGAGGACGCCCGCGCCGTGCGGGACGACGCGATCATCGCGACCGGGCGCAGCGACTACCCGAACCAGGTCAACAACGTGCTCGGCTTCCCCTACATCTTCCGCGGCGCGCTCGACGTGCGGGCCAGCACCATCAACGACGCGATGAAGGTCGCCGCGGCCGAGGCCCTGGCGGCGCTGGCGCGGGAGGACGTGCCGGACGAGGTGCACAGGGCGTCCTCCGGGGGCGCCCGGCTGTGCTTCGGCCCCGACTACATCATCCCCAACGCCTTTGACCCGCGGCTGATCAGCCACGTGCCGCCCGCCGTGGCCCGCGCCGCGGTGGAAACCGGCGTGGCCCGGCGGCCCATGGCGGACCTCCGCAAGTACGGCCGCACCTTGTCCGGGCGGCTGGACCCCACGGCCAACGCGCTCGACGCCATCATGGAGCGGGTGCGCGCCAACCCCAAGCGCGTGGTGTTCGCGGAAGGGGAGGAGGAAAAGGTCGTGCGCGCCGCTGTAGCGTTCCGCAACGCGGGCTACGGCACCCCCGTGCTGATCGGGCGGGAGGACCGGGTGCGGCAAACGATGGCCGGGCTGGGCCTGGGCGTCGCCGACGGGATCGAGGTGCACAATGCCCGGCTGTCTCAGCACAACACGCGCTACGTAGCGCTGATGTATGAGCGGCTGCAGCGGCGGGGCGCGCTGGAGCGGGATTGCCAGCGCATGGTGAACCAGGACCGCAACGTGTTCGCGGCCTGCATGGTGGCGGCCGGTGATGCCCATGCCATGCTGACCGGGCTCACCCGCTCCGCCGCGGTGTGCTTGGACGACATCGCCCAGGTGATCGACATGGCGCCGGGCAAGATCAGCTTCGGCCTCACGCTGATGGTGGGCGGCCAGGGCACCATCTTCATCGGCGACACGCTGCGCCACGAGCGGCCGACGCCGGAGCAGTTGGCCGACATCGCGATGGGCAGCGCCGCCGCGGCCCGGCAACTCGGCCACGAGCCGCGGGTGGCGCTGCTGTCGCACTCGATCTTTGGCAACCCGATGCACCGCACGGTGCATGGCATCCGGGAAGCCGTGTCGATCCTGGACAGCCACGGCGTGGATTTCGAGTATGACGGCGACATGAGCCCGGACGTGGCGCTTGATCCCGCGATCCGCGCGCTTTACCCGTTCTGCCGGCTGACGGGGAACGCGAACGTTCTGGTGATGCCGGGCCTGCACTCTGCGCACATCACCTCGCGCTTGGCGCCGCGGCTCGGCCAGGGCAGCACCATCGGGCCGCTGCTGCTCGGCCTGTCGCGGCCGGCGCAGATCGTGTCGATGGGCGCGTCGGTGAGCCAGATCGTGGACTTGGCCGGGCTGGCCGCCTACCAAGCCATCGACGCCCGGGGGATCAAGGGTGCGTGACCCGCTGGCTGGGACCGGTTCGTTGGATGGAGCAAGCCTGCCGGCGGCCGGCGAGGGGGCGGTGCAGGTCGCGTCGCGGCTGCGCAGCATCTTCGCCGGGTCGATCGGCAACCTGATCGAGTGGTACGACTTCTACGTTTACAACTCGTTTGCGATCTACTTCGCCAAGTCGTTCAGCAGCAGCACCGATCCCACGGTGCAGTTCATCACCGCGTTCAGCATCTACGCCACGGGCTTCGTGATCCGGCCCATCGGCGGCTTCATCCTCGGCTACTACGCCGACCGGAAGGGACGGCGCGCGGCGCTCACCTTGTCGGTGCTGCTGATGTGCGCAGGCTCCGGCCTGATCGCGGTGCTGCCGACCTATGCCACCGCCGGCGTGCTGGCCCCGCTGCTGCTGCTGCTGGCCCGGCTGCTGCAAGGGGTGTCGCTGGGCGGCGAGTACGCGTCCTCCGCGACTTACCTGAGCGAGATCGCCGGGTCGAAGCACCGCGGGTTCTACAGCTCCTTCCAGTACGTGACGCTGATCGGCGGCCAGGTGGTCGCGGCGCTGGTGCTGCTGGTCATGCAGCAGGCGTTCAGCGCGGCGGAGCTGGAAGCCTGGGCGTGGCGCATCCCCTTCGCCATCGGCGCGTTCGGGGCGCTTTACGGCCTATACCTGCGCCGCAACCTGGCGGAAACCGCCGAATGGGAGCGGGCCAGCCGCGAGCCGCGTCGGAACCTGATCCGGGAGCTGTTCAAGCACCCGAAGGAACTGCTGCTGGTGTTCGGCCTGACCATGGGCGGCACCACGGCGTTCTACACCTTCAGCAGCTACATGCCGACCTACCTGGCCAACACGTTGAAGTTCCCGCGCGAGTGGGTGGCGGAGATCAGCTTCATCACGCTGATCCTGTACGCCGCCATGCAGCCGGTGTTCGGCGCCGTCAGCGACCGGATCGGCCGGCGCCCGGTGCTGATGTGGTTCGGCGTCATGGGCACGCTGTTCACCGTGCCGATCCTGACGGCGCTGGGGTCCACGACCGGCTACACCCAGGCGATGCTGCTGATCCTGGCGGCGCTGGTGATCGTGTCCGGCTACACGTCGATCAACGCCGTGGTGAAGGCGGAGCTGTTCCCCGCCGAGGTGCGGGCGCTGGGGGTGGGGCTGCCCTACGCGGTCGCGGCCTCGGTGTTCGGCGGCACGGCGCCGCTGATCGCGCTGTGGTTCAAGGCGGCGGGGCATGAAAGCTGGTTCTACTGGTACGTGACGGCGCTCACGTTCCTGTCCCTGCTGGTTTACGCGCTGATGCGGGACACCAAGGCGCACACGCGGATGGGCTGAGGCGCGGTGTTCAGGCGGACATCTCCGCGGGGCGGTGTACCTCCAGCTTGGCGACCCCCTCGGTCAGCATCTCGATCCGGCCGGTGATCTGGCCGCCGTCCTCGACCTGCAGGCGGCGGCAGCGGGCGGTGCCCAGCACCTTGCCGGTCGCCCGGACCATCAGGTTGCCGCGCACGGTGAGCGTCCCGTCGATGGTGCCGCCGATCTCCGCGTCCTCGACCTCGACCTCGCCCTTGAACACGCCGCCGGGGGCGATGCTCAGCTCGGCCGCATGAATCATGCTGGCCTCGACCGTGCCCTCGACCACGAGCCGCTCGGCGTCCGCGACGGTGCCTTGCACGGAGATGCCGCGGCCGACGACCAGGGTGCGGCGCTCCGACGCTTCGCGCGCGCGGTCCGGCACCGCGACGGGGCGCGGCGGGGCGGTGATGCTCGTCGTGGCGGAGGACGGCGCCGGGGCGGAGGACGGTGCGGGCG
>CALMAB010000004.1 GCA_937858325.1 uncultured Acetobacteraceae bacterium | reverse complement strand
CACGTAGTCCGACAGCCGCCGGGCGCGCTCCCCGGCGGCCGCGTCGCGCAGGAAGGACACGATGCCGGCGATCTGTGCCTCGTCCAGCCGGCCCTCGTCCAACTGCCGGCTGATGGCCAGCGCCGCGGTGAGCACGGGGTTGCCGAACGGGTCCTGCACCGCGCGGGCACGGGTCTCGCTGATGAGCTGCAGCAGGGCCGCGGCGCCGTGCTCCGGGCCTGCGTCGTGTTCCGTGTCCGGGGCGGGGGGCGCGTCGGGCTGCATGGCGATTTCCAATGGCTGCACAGCCGCGGTCCTTTCCTTGCCCGGCACGGGCGGGGCGCCCTGGCCCGGCACGATGCCGGCCCGTCATGCTGCGCTGCAAGATGCGGGCCATCCGCTGCCTCGGCAAGTGCCGCTGCGCGCCGGGCCTGTGGGCCGGTGAACCCTCATGCGCATTGACCGCCGGTCCGCATTGTGACCAAACAACGTCCAATTATGGATGCAGCCCTTTCCGCCGTCCGCCTCCGCAAGCCGCGTGGCCAGGGCGCCACGCGCCGGGCCGAGATTCTGCTCGCGGCGCAGCGCCTGTTCCTGGAGGAAGGGTTCGAGCACACCACCATGCGCCGCCTCGCGGACGCAGTGGGCGTGTCGGCCACCGCGCTGTATGTTTACTTCGACGACAAGGACGCGATCCTTCAAGCCATCGCCGAAGCGACGTTTGCCGAGATGCTGGCCGTGCTCGAAGCCAGCCAGGACCCCGCGCTGACCCCGCTTGAGCGGTTCCGCGCGGGGCTGCGCGCCTACGTGGCGTTTGGGCGCGCCCGGCCGGACGCCTACCGGCTGACGTTCCTGGCCAAGATGATGGCGCCGGCCTCGCCCGGCCGGCGCACGATGGACGGCACGGATTTCGACGCCGCCGACCGCTCCTTTGCCATCCTGGAGCGCGGGGTGGCAGAGCTGATGCAGGCCGGGCAGTTCCGCCCCGGCAACTCGCTCCTGGTGGCGGAGGCGCTGTGGGCCAGCCTGCACGGCGTCACCGCGCTGCTGATCGACCTGTCCGCCCATGTCGAGTCCCCGCCGGACTTGTTGATCGAGACCGTGCTGGAAACGGCGGTGCGGGGCCTTTCGGCTTCGTAAATGACCATTGTTAACCTAACGGTGGTGATCTAAGCTCCGGGGTGGACTTCTTGGGACGCCGCCGATGCGAACCGCCGCCCTGCTTGCCTGCCTCGCGCTTCTTGCCTGCGACAAGCCGGCCCCCACGCAATCGGAAGCGCCGCCGCGTCCGGTGCGGGTCCAGACCGTGGCGTTCACCGAGCCT
Source organism: uncultured Acetobacteraceae bacterium (assembly GCA_937858325.1). Lineage (GTDB taxonomy): Bacteria > Pseudomonadota > Alphaproteobacteria > Acetobacterales > Acetobacteraceae > CAHJXG01. Next base: position 1,366 of record CALMAB010000004.1, on the reverse strand, counting down.
CGGGCGACCCTGACCTATTCCGGCACGGTGCAGGCCCGGCGTCAGGCCGACCTGGCGTTCCGGGTGGGCGGCAAGATCATCGCCCGCTCCGTGGACCTGGGCGCCCGGGTCCATGCCGGCGACGTGCTGGCGCGGCTTGACCCCGCGGACCTGGCGTTGTCGGCCGAAGCCGCGCAGAACGCCATGGCCGCCGCGGCGGCCGACGCGACCAATGCCCGGCTGGAGTTCCAGCGTTACGAGAACCTCGGGCGTTCCTCGCCCTCCTTCTTGGCGTCGGAGCGCGAGAAGCGCATCGCGGCCAACATGATGGCCAACGCCCGCCTGGCGCAGGCCCAGCGGCAATATGCGCTGGCGCTGTCGCAGAAGAACTACGGCACCCTGTACGCCGAGGCGGACGGCGTCGTGGTGGGCTTGCCGGTCGAGGTCGGCCAGGTGGTGTCACCCGGCCAAACCGTCATGACCGTGGCGCAGACGGCGGAAACCGAGGTGCTGCTCGACCTGCCGGAGAACCGCTTGCCCGAGCTGCGCGGCGCCGACGAGATCACGGTTGCGCCGTGGTCGGACCCGTCCCACTCGTTCGCCGGCCAGGTGCGGGAGGTGGCGGCGCGGGCCGACCCGGCCAGTCGCACCTTTGCCGTCCGCATCGCGGTGCAGGCGCCCGGCGAGCAGTTGGCTTTGGGCGGCACGGCGACGGTGCGGCTCACCGGGCGCGGCGCCGGGCCGGTCGCGATCCTGCCCGCCTCCGCCCTGGGCGACTGCGACGGCAAGCCCTGCGTTTGGGTGCTCGATGCGCAGCAGAACCGCGCGGCGCCCCGCCCGGTCACGGTTGCGGCCTATCAGGACGACCATGTCGCCATCGCCGCCGGGCTGCAGGCGGGCGACCAGGTGGTGACGGCGGGGGTGACGCAGCCCGATCCCGCCTTATCCGTCGTCGCCTGGGGGGGAGCGCAGCGATGAACCTGTCCGCCCTCGCGCTGCGCCACCGCGCGCTGACCTGGTTCGCCATGCTGGCCGTGGCGGCGGCGGGCGTCTGGGCGTATTTCCAGCTTGGCCGGGCCGAGGACCCGCCATTCACCATCAAGAACATGGTGGTGATCGCCAACTGGCCCGGCGCCTCCGCCGAGCTGATGGCGCGCGAAGTCACCGACCGGATCGAGCGCAAGCTGCAGGAACTGCCCTTCCTCGACCACGCGGACACCCAGACCAAGCCCGGCAACAGCACGACGATCATCACCCTGCGCGACGACACGCCGCCGCGGCGCACGTCGGAGCTGTGGTATCAGGTCCGCAAGAAGCTGGCGGATCTCGCGCCCAGCCTGCCGCCCGGCGTGCAGGGGCCGTTCTTCAACGCCGAGTTCGGCGACGT
>CALMAB010000003.1 GCA_937858325.1 uncultured Acetobacteraceae bacterium | reverse complement strand
CTGTTGGCTGTCTGGCTCATGGAATCCTCAGGACTTCCGCAGCACGAGGCGCGCGATGATGTTGAGCAGCAGGACGCTCACGGTGATGATCAAGGCGCCGGTCCAGGCCAGCGCCACCCAATCCTCGTACGGCGACCCGGCGTAAGCGTAGATCGTCAGCGGCAGGCTCGACATCGCGTGCGTCAGGCTGACCGACCAGGTGAGATTGCCGAGCGAGGTGAACAGCAGCGGCGCCGTCTCGCCCGCGATGCGCGCAATGCCCAGCAGCACGCCGGTGATCAGGCCCGACATGACGGAGCGGTAGCAGATCAGCGTGATCATCTTCCACTTCGGCGAGCCGAGGCCCATCACCGCTTCCCGCAGCGTGTTCGGGATGAGCTGCAGCATGTCCTCCGTGGTGCGGACGACGATGGGGATGATGATGATGGCCAGCGCCGCGGCGCCCGCGATGCCGGAGAAGCCGCCGAACGGCAGCACCAGCAGCTGGTAAACGAACAGGCCGATCAGGATGGAGGGCGCGGACAGCAGCACGTCGGACACGAAGCGCACCGCGTTGCCCAGGCGGGAGCCGCGGGCATACTCGGCCAGGTAGGTCCCGACCAGGATGCCGACCGGCGTGCCGATGGCCGTCCCCAGCCCCACCTGGATGACCGTGCCGATGATGGCGTTCAGCAGCCCGCCGCCGGAGCCGGGCGGGCGCGTGACCTCCGTGAACACCGCCGGCCCCATCGCCTGCAGGCCGCGCCAGAACAGGGTGAACAGGATGGATGCCAGGAACAGGAGGCCCAACGCCGTCGAGACGACCGCAAGCCCGGTCATCACCCGGTCCCGCCGGCGCCGGCGCCGGCCGAGGCGGGACGCGGCCGCGCCGTCCCTCGGCGGCAAGCCGGCCGAGACCGTGCTGCTCATGCTCACGCCCCCTTCGCCCGGGGCCGCAGCAGCAGGCGGGAGACCGCCAGCACGATGAACGACAGCACGAACAGGATGAAGCCGAGCGCCAGCAGCGCCGACAGCTTCAGGCTGCCCTCGCCGGCCTCGCCGAACTCGAGCGCCACCAGCGAGGCAATGGTGTTGCCGGGTCCGAACAGCGTGGTGGACACGCGGTTGGCGTTGCCGATCACGAAGGTGACGGCCAGCGTTTCACCCAGCGCCCGGCCGAGGCCCAGCATGACCCCGCCGACCACGGAGGTGCGGGTGTAGGGCAGCACGACGCCCCGCATCACCTCCCACCGCGTGGCGCCGAGGCCGTAGGCGCTTTCCTTGTAAACGGGCGGCACGGTGGCGAACACGTCGCGCATGGTGGCGGCGACGAAGGGGATGATCATCACCGCGAGGATCAGCGCGGCCGTCAGGATGCCGGTGCCAAACGGCGGGCCGGCGAACAAGGCGCCGATCACCGGCAGCTCGCCGATGCTGTCGATCACCGCAGGCTGCACGGTCTGCGCCATGAGCGGCACGACCACGAAGAAGCCCCACATGCCGAAGATGATGCTGGGCACCGCGGCCAGCAGCTCGACCGCCGTGCCGACGGGGCGGCGGAGCCAGCCGGGCGCCAGCTCGGTCAGGAAGAACGCGATGCCAAAGGCGACCGGCACGGCGAGCAGGATCGCGAGAACGGCCGTGACGACCGTGCCATAGACCGGCACCAGCGCGCCGTACTCGTCGGCGACGGGGTCCCAAAGCTCGGTCCAAACGAAGGCCAGCCCGAAACGCCGGAAGGCCGGCAGCGCGCCGATGAACAGCTCGACGATGATGGCGCCGAGCAGGACCAGCACGAACACCCCGGCCAGGCGGCATGACCATTCGAAGATCGCGTCGCCGCCGGGTCCGCCGCGCCGCCGCGTGGCTGCGACGGCGCTGGCTGCGGGAAGGGCGGAGCTTATGGCCTGCTGCACTGGATGTTCCGTTGAAAGGTTGCCACGGGGGCGGGGCCGCTGCCGGAAGCGGCCCCCAAGCGCCTACTGCGACGCGAGCGACTGGCCGTCCGGGCCTTTGATCTCGGTCTTCCACGCCGCCCGCACCGCGGCCTGCACCGTGTCGGGCAGCGGGATGTATTCGAGGTCCTGTGCCAGCTTGCCGCCGTTGGCGTAAGCCCAATCGAAGAACTTCAGCACGGCTGCCGTGCGGGCCGGGTCCTTCGGGTCCTTGGGCAGCAGGATGAACGTCGGGGACACGATGGGCCAGCTCGCGGCGCCCGGCTGGTCGATCAGGCTGGCCGCGAAGTTCGGCGTGGACCAGTCCGCGTTCTGCGCCGCGGCGACGAAGCTCTCGGCACTCGGGCTGACGAAGCTGCCGGCCTTGTTGCGCAACTGGGTGGACACGAGCTTGTTCTGCGTGGCGTAGGCGTTCTCGACGTAGCCGATGGCGCCGCGCGTGTTGCGCACCGTGCCGGCGACGCCCTCGTTGCCCTTGGACCCGGTGCCCGCGGGGAAGCGGACGGAGGTGCCGACGCCGACCTTGGCCTTCCACTCCGGCGACGCCGACGACAAATAGGACGCCCAAACAAAGGTGGTGCCCGAGCCGTCCGCGCGGTACACGGGCGCGATGGCCAGGCTCGGCAGCGTCACGCCCTCGTTCAGCGCGGCGATCTTCTGGTCGTTCCACTTGGCGACCTTGCCGAGATAGATGTCGGCCAGCACGTCGCCGGTCAGCTTCAGCTGGTTGTCGGCGACGCCGGGCAGGTTCACGATGGCGACCACGGCGCCCATGACGGATGGGAACTGCAGCAGGTTGGCTTCCTTCAGCGCCGCGTCGGTCATCGGCGCGTCGGACGCGCCGAAGTCTACCGTGCGGTTCTTGATCTGCGTCTGCCCGCCGCCGGAGCCGATGGATTGGTAGTTCAACTGGACGCTGATCGCCTTTTGCGCCGCCTCGCCCCACTTCTGGTACACCGGGTTGGGGAACGACGCCCCGGCGCCGGTGATCTGCTGCGCCGCCGCGGGGAACGCCACCATGCACCCCAGCGCAGCCGTCGCCAGCATCTTGGACATCAAGCTCATGCGGTTTTCCTCGTTGGGAAACGGCCGCCCCCTTGGCCGTGGTGGCCGGTCGGGTTCGGCGAACAGCCGCACCCTAGGCGGCAACGGCGACGGGCATGTTGCAGATTTATGACGTTTTCATGACAGAACGCGCTGTTTATTTCGATCACGTCCAATACAGGAGACGCGCCGCCGGCAGCCGCCGGGCCAGCGCGGCTTCGAGGGTGGCGCGCATCTCGGCCATCTGCTCCTTCGGGAACACCCATTTGACCGAACCGAACTTGGTCATCTTCCGCGCCCGCTGCGCCTCGTCCATCTCGAGCGGGCTGCCGGGATACCAGCCGGCGAGCACCTCCTTCGACTTCGGCGTGAAGCGGTGGGTGAGCAGCTCGGCCGTGAGGTCCACGTCGGCGATGCCGTCGAGCGCCACGGCCACGTCGGCGAACAGGCGCTCGTAGGCCGCCGCCCAATCCGGCACCCGCATGATGGGCGCGACCGTGAGGCCGACCGGGTAACCCGCCCCGGCCACCGCGCGCAGCGCCGCGAGCCGGGCCGCCATGCGGGGCGCCACACCCTCGTGCCGCTCGGCCGCCTGGCCGATC
>CALMAB010000002.1:261-4224 GCA_937858325.1 uncultured Acetobacteraceae bacterium | reverse complement strand
GATAGGGAGCGTTACGAGATGCCAGGCCCGAGCATAGCGATAGCCCCGCGTCCCTACCTCCGCACGCCTGAAGACGCGCAGGGCTTTTGGCAGCTCGGCAATCTTTGGCGCGTCACGGCTACAGGTCATCAGACTGGTGGCAGCCTTTCGTTCGTGGATCAGCTGGTGACGGACGACGGCGGCGGTCCCGGCATTCACATGCACAACAGCGACGAGGGCCTGTACGTCGTGTCCGGCCACTGTGACTTTCATGCCGGCGGCGAAAGCCTGTCGGCTGGCCCCGGCAGCCTGGTGTTGGTCCCGCGCTTTACGGAGCACGCGTTCAGGGTCGACGCACCGGGCACGCAGCTCCTCAACTTCTACGTTCCAGCGGGGATCGAACTCTACTTGATCGCCTTCGCGCATCCGGCCGTGCGCAACGAGCTGCCGAAGAAGGGCGAGGTCCCGATGCCGCCGCCGCGGCTGGTCGAGCAGATCTCGCGCGATTACGGGCAGTTCGCAGGCGCGGGTTTTCCCTTGCCGGTCCTTGCGCCGCCGACGCCGGACCAGTTCGTAACCCGGCGCAACCCCGACGCAATAGTTCAACCCTTTCTCGCCACCGCCGCATCGTCGGCGCGATGGTGGTATGACGGTCAGCTCTGGTCGGTGCTCGCGGATCAGACCGGCACGGACGGCAGTCTTTCGATGTTCGAAATTCTTGCGCCGCGCGGAGCGGGTGCCAAGCCGCATCTCTTCGCCGCGTCGGACCAGTTCCTCTACGTGCTCGAGGGCGAGATCGACATGCTGCTCGGCTGCGGGACCAAGGTCGCCGGCAAGGGCGATTTCGTTTTCGTGCCGCAAGGCACGCCACATGCGCGCCGGGTCCGGAGCGCGAGCGCGCGGATACTGCAGCTGGTGACCCCATCGGGGTTCGAGCGCCTGCTGAGGATCGCCGGCGAGAAGACCGAGGCAATGTCCCTGACTTCGACGGGTTCCGCCGAGAAGGCGATCGACGAGGATCGCCGCCAACGCCTGCTTGACGAGATCGGGCTGCGCCCGATCGCCACGGCCGACCCCTTCGCCTGAAATGCAGCCACCTGAGAACCTGAGGAGCAAGAACATGCCAGGACGAACGCCGTCGCGACGCCCCCGCGGCTACGTGATGACCCCCGACCAAGCGCCGCGTTTCTGGCAGCTCGGAAATCTCTGGCGCATCGTCGCGTCCGGCCACCTGACCGGCGGTTCGGTGAGCCTGAGCGACCAGCTCGTCGGCGACGGCGGCGGCCCGTCCACGCACATGCACCCCAGCGACGAGGGGCTCTACGTCGCGTCGGGTCGGTGCACCTTCAACGCCGGGGGCCAGACCGTGATCGCCGAAGGGGGCAGCCTGGTGTTCGTGCCCCGCTTCACGGAGCATTCGTTCACGGTGGACGTGCCGGGCACGCACCTGCTCAACTTCTACGTGCCGGCCGGGTTCGAGATGTTCATCATGGGGATGGGTCATCCCGCGATGCACAACGGGCTGCCGAAGAAGGGCGAAGTACCCCTGCCTCCCCCGGATCTCATCATGATGCTGTCGCGTGACTATGACCAGCTGGAGGTGCCCGGCATTCCGATGGCGGTGACCAAGAAGCCCGAGCCGCACGAGTTCGTCACCAAGGCGAACCCGGAAGCGGTGGCGCAGCCGTTCATGGCAACGGTCAAGAGCGCGGCGCGCTACTGGCACGATGGCGAGCTCTGGTCGGTGCTGGCCGACGCGGCGCGCACCGACGGCAGCTGCTCGGTGTTCGACATCTACGGCCATCGCGGCGCCGGCGCGCCGCCGCACGAGAGCAGCGAGGCCGACGCCTTCTATCACGTGCTCGACGGCAGCGTCGACGTGCTGATCGGCGACAAGGTGAAGACGGCGAACAAAGGTGACTTCGTGTTCGTGCCCCACGGCACCATCCACGCCCGGCGGACGACCAGCGACAGCGCGCGCCTGCTGTACCTGCGAACGCCGGGCGGGTTTGAGCGGCTGCTGCAAGCACGGGGCGAAGCGACCGAGTCGTTCGACCCGCCGCCGCCGGACTGGACCGGCCGCACGCTCGAGGCGTATCGCGTGGAGGCGCTGATGGATGATCTCGGCCTGCGGCTGGTCGCGGTCGCCAATCCGCTCAGGGCCTGATTGCGCCGTCGGCGGGACCGTCGCGCCAAGCCTATCAAAGGATCAGCGTACGAGAGTGGTTGTCATTGGGGCATCGGGTCGAACTGGTCGTCTCGTTGTGCAGGAAGCGGCGAATGGAGGGCCATGGTCACTGCGTTCTGCCGCGAGCCCCAGGAGCTCGGGCAAGACGTGCAGGGGGTGATGGGCGACGCCACCAACCCAGTCGATGTCGAACGCGCGATGGTGAACCAAGACGCCGAGATCGACGAGGCGCAGTCTACAGGAAAACCGATCGGGAGACCACGACGGCGCGGAACGTCGTTGACGCCATGCGGCAGAGGTTCATCAACGGAAGGAGACCCGGCGCCACCAGCCGCTGCGCATCTGGACGCCGCGCCCCTGCTTCATGGGTCCGAACCTGTCCAGCCGGCAGATCGCGGGCGAACTGGGCCTGGCTGCTTCAGACGTGCGGGCCATGGCGGAGCAGCCGCGCCGCGGGCTGGCCGCTGGAACGCCGGCGGTGGCGCTGACGAGCGAAGTCGAGATCGACGAGGTTTACGTGGTGGCCGGACACAAGGGGCATCGGACGGAAGTGGCCGAAAGGGGCGGTCAGCGCGAAGAGGCCGCGGAAGGCGGAAAGCATCATGGAGGGGTTGGCCTCATGCGGCCGGGTTCGTCGGCGGAGGGTGTGCCGCCGGGTGCGCTGCCGTGCCACACATGGCGTGCGAGCCAGTCTGGACGCCGGCGTCGGGCCGGTCCTAGCCGCCCGTCCCTTCGTCGAACCTCGCGCGCGCCTGCCGGATGGCGGGGTAGTGCCGCTCCGCCCAGTCCACCAGGGCGGTCAGCGGGTCCAGGACCGAACGGCCCAGCGGCGACAGGCGGTACTCCACGCTCGGCGGCTTCGTCGGGAACACGTGGCGCGTTGCCAGCCCGTCGCGCTCCAGCGCGCGCAGGGTCTGGGTCAGCATGCGCTTGGAGATGTCGGGCATCACCCGGTGCAGTTGGCTGAACCGGCGTGCCTCCGCCGCGAGCGCGGCCAGCACCAGCACGGTCCACTTGTCGCCGACGCGGTCCAGCACGTCGCGCACGGGGCAGACCTCGGCACCAAGGCCACATTCCTGCCAGACGCCGAACGAGGCGGCCATGGGCGTGTCGCCGTCCATCGCTGGTTCCTTCCAAGTAACTTGGGCACGTTCGCCCGCCTCCTTCAATCGGGTCGACGGCATCTCCAAACAAGACGTGGTCACGATCAGAGACCATTGATGGAGATGCACCCATGTCCGACCAGCCTTCCCGCCTGCTCGTCACCGGCGCCAGCGGCCAGCTCGGCCGGCTCGTCGTCGACCGGCTGCTCGGTCTCGTACCTGCCGGGCAGGTCGTCGCGACCGTGCGCAACCCGGATGTCGGGGCGGACCTTGCCGCGCGCGGGGTGGAGGTGCGCGTGACCGACTACGCGGCGCCGGACACGCTGGATGCGGCGTTCGCGGGCATCGACCGTGTGCTGCTGATCTCGTCCAACGCCCTCGGCCAGCGGGTCGCGCAGCACCGCAACGTCATCGAGGCGGCGCGGCGTGCCGGGGTCGGGCTGCTCGCCTACACCAGCGTGCTGCACGCCGACACCTCGCCGCTGGGGCTGGCGGCGGACCACCGGGACACGGAGGAGGCGCTGCGCGCGTCCGACCTGCCGTTCGTGCTGCTGCGCAACGGCTGGTACACCGAGAACTATACCGTCTCGGTCCCGGCCGCCCTGGCGCGCGGAGCCGTCCTGGGCAGCGCGGGCGAGGGCCGGATCGCGTCGGCGGCGCGGTCGGACTACGCCGCCGCGGCTGCGGCGGCGT
>CALMAB010000002.1:0-251 GCA_937858325.1 uncultured Acetobacteraceae bacterium | reverse complement strand
GTCGCCCGAGGACTGGAACGGGCGCGTGCTCGAGCTGGCGGGGGACGACGCCTACACCCTGGCCGACTTGGCGGCTGAGATCACCCGGCAGGCGGGCAAGCCGGTCGCCTACCGGGACCTGCCGTCCGCGGAGTATGAGGCGGCCCTGCGCGGCGCCGGGCTGCCGGATGGGCTGGCGGCGCTGCTCGCCGACTGCGACGCCGGCGCGGCACGGGGTGCCCTGTTCGACGGCGGCCGGCAGCTCAGCGGCC
>CALMAB010000001.1 GCA_937858325.1 uncultured Acetobacteraceae bacterium | reverse complement strand
GCAACTACGAGGTGCCGATCTGGGCCAAGCAGGGCTGGCTGGAGCCGATGGACAACCTTCCAGCGGCCTATGATGTCAATGACCTCCTGAAACCGGTTCGCGACGGTTTGACCCACAACGGCAAGCTGTACGGCCTGCCGTTCTATGCCGAAAGCGCGATGACCTACTACCGCACCGACCTGTTCGACAAGGCGGGCATCAAGATGCCGGACGCGCCGACCTTTGAGCAGATCCGCGGCTTCTCCGACAAGATCACCGACAAGGCGAACCAGGTGTATGGCATGTGCCTGCGCGGCAAGCCGGGCTGGGGCGAGAACATGGCGTTCATCACGCCGTTGGTGAATGCCGAGGGCGGCCAATGGTTCAACATGCAGTGGAAGCCGGAGATCGACACGCCCGAATGGCGCAAGGCGATCACCTATTACACCGACATCCTCAAGGCGGACGGGCCGCCGGGCGCCACCTCCAACGGGTTCAACGAGAACCTGGCGTTGTTCGCCAGCGGCCATTGCGGCATGTGGATCGACGCGACGGTGGCGGGCGGCCTGCTGTTCGACAAGAAGCAGTCCCAGGTCGCCGACAAGGTGGGCTTCGCGGCCATGCCGACCGGCGACTTCAAGGGCGCGCCGACCTGGCTGTGGAGTTGGAACCTGAGCATCCCAACCTCGTCCAAGCAGAAGGAGGCGGCGCGCAGCTTCGTGACCTGGGCGACGTCCAAGGAGTACACCGCGCTGGTCGCCAAGGAGAACGGCTGGGTGTCGGCGCCGCCGGGCACGCGGCAGTCCACCTATGACAACGCCGACTACACGAAGGCCGCGCCGTTCGCGGAGTTCGTGCTCAAGGCGATCAACTCCGCAAACCCGAACGGGCAAACGAAGATGCCCCGGCCGTATGAGGGCGCGCAGTTCGTCGCGATCCCCGAGTTCCAAGGCATGGGCACCCAGGTCGGCCAGACCATCGCAGGCGTCTTGAGCGGGGGGAGCACCGTCGAGCAGGGGCTGAAGACCGCCCAGGCCGCGACGGAGCGGACGATCCGCCAAGCGGGCTATCCGAAGAAGTAGGAGCGACGCGATGTCCGCGACGGTTATCGGAGGAACAGCGCCAGCGGCGTCGGCCAAGTCGCCGCGCCGGACCGGCTCCTGGCTCGTGGTGCCGTCCGTGGCGGTCCTGCTGGCTTGGATGATCGTGCCGCTGGTGATGACGCTGTGGTTCTCGTTCCAATACTACAACTTGGTGAACCCGGACGTGAGCGGGTTCGCCGGGCGGGACAACTACGAGTTCCTGGTGACCGACCCGGACTTCTGGGTGTCCCTGCGCAACACGATGACGTTGCTGCTCTCGGTGCTGGTCATCACCGTGGGCCTCGGCACCCTGCTGGCGGTGCTGTTTGACCAGCCCTTTCCGGGGCAGAAGATCGCCCGCGTGCTGGCGATCTCGCCGTTCTTTGTGATGCCGACCGTCAGCGCGCTGATCTGGAAGAACCTGCTGATGCACCCGATCTACGGCGTGCTCGGCGCGGTGGCTTCGACGTTCGGGCTGCAGCCGGTCGATTGGTTCGCCAACTACCCGCTCGCGTCCATCATCGCCATCGTGTCTTGGGAATGGCTGCCGTTCGCGTTGCTGATCCTGCTGACCGCGGTGCAGTCGCTCGACCATGAGCAGCGGGAAGCGGCACGCATGGACGGCGCCGGGGTGGTCGCGCAGTTCTTCTTCATTACCTTGCCGCATCTGTCCCGGGCCATCAGCGTCGTCATCATGATCGAGACGATCTTCCTTCTGACGGTGTTCGCCGAAATCTTCGTCACGACTTCCGGCGGTCCCGGCAACGCCACGACCAACCTGGCCTTCCTGATCTACGCCCGTGCCCTGCTGCAATACGACGTGGGCGGCGCGTCCGCCGGTGGCGTGGTGGCGATCATTCTTGCCAACATCGTCGCCTTCTTCCTGGTGCGCAGCATCGCCCGGCGGCTGGAGGTCTGACCGATGCGCGAAACCTTGACCCAGCGCGTGCTCGCCACCGTTGTCGGCTGGGGCGTGGCAATCCTGTTGTTCTTCCCAATCGCCTGGATGGTGCTCACCAGCTTCAAGTCCGAAACCGACGCGATCACCCCGAAGCTGGCCTTCACGCCCACGCTCGCGTCCTATGCGGACGTGTTGTCCCGGGCGGACTACGTTTCCTTTGCTTGGAACAGCATCGTGGTGTCGGTGGGCGGCACGGTGCTGGCGCTGCTGTTCGCGATCCCCGCCGCCTACTCGATGGCGTTCCACCCGACGGTGCGGACCCGTGGCACCCTGCTCTGGATGCTCTCCACAAAGATGCTGCCGCCGGTGGGCGTCCTGGTGCCGATCTACATCCTGGCCCGTGACACGGGGCTGCTCGACACCCGCACGGCGTTGGTCATCACCTACGCGCTGGCCAACCTGCCGATCATCGTGTGGATGCTGTTCACCTTCTATAAGGAGGTGCCGAACGACATCCTGGAGGCCGGGCGCATGGATGGGGCGAACACCGCAAGCGAGGTCTGGCACTTGCTGATGCCGCTGACGCTGCCGGGCGTCGCTTCGACCGGACTGCTGTCGCTGATCCTGTGCTGGAACGAAGCGTTCTGGAGCTTGAACCTGACCGCCTCCGCCGCGGCGCCGCTGACGGCGTTCATCGCTTCCTTTTCCAGCCCCCAGGGCCTGTTCTTTGCCAAGCTGTCCGCGGCCTCGACCATGGCGGTGGCGCCGATCCTGGTGTTCGGCTGGTTCAGCCAGCGCCAGCTCGTGCGCGGCCTCACCTTTGGCGCCGTGAAGTAGGAGTGTTCCCATGGCAACGCTGACCCTGCGCGACCTGCGCAAGAGCTACGGCCCGACCGACGTGATCAAGGGCATCAACCTCGACGTGCTGAACCGCGAATTCGTGGTGTTCGTCGGCCCGTCCGGCTGCGGCAAATCGACCCTGTTGCGCATGATCGCGGGCTTGGAGGACATCACCTCCGGCGAGCTGCAGATCGACGGCAAGCGGGTGAACGACGTGGGGCCGGCCGACCGTGGGCTGGCGATGGTGTTCCAGTCCTACGCCTTGTATCCGCACATGACGGTCAGGCAGAACATGGGGTTCGCCTTGCGCTTGGCACGCGTGCCGAAGGCGGAGCGTGACCGCAAGGTGGACGAGGCTGCACGCATCCTGCAGCTCGGGCCGTATCTGGAGCGGCGCCCCAAGGACCTTTCGGGTGGGCAGCGGCAGCGCGTCGCCATCGGCCGCTCCATCGTGCGGGATCCCAAGGTGTTCCTGTTCGACGAGCCGTTGTCCAACCTTGATGCCGCGTTGCGCGGGCAGATGCGTATGGAGCTGCTGCGCCTGCACGAAGACCTGAACGCCACCATGATCTACGTCACCCACGACCAGGTTGAGGCGATGACCATGGCCGACAAGATCGTGGTGCTGCAGGCCGGGCTGGTCGAGCAGGTCGGCTCACCGTTGGAGCTGTATCACCACCCGGCCAACTTGTTCGTCGCCGGGTTCATCGGGTCGCCGCGCATGAACTTGATGCCGGCCCAAGTGGTCGAGGCCACCGGGTCCGGCGTGACGGTCGCCTTGGCGTCCGGCGCGCAGGTGACGGTGCCGGCCACGGCCAGCGGCGTGCGGTCGGGCGATACCGTCACCTTGGGCGTGCGGCCCGAGGGGCTGCGCGTCGATCCGGCCGGCCCGGTCACGGGCGAGGTCTCGTTGGTCGAGCGGCTCGGCGGCTTGACGCTGCTGCACGTCAATGCTGCCGGCGGCCAGGCGATGACGGTGCAGATCGAGGGCAGCGACTCCACCCGAGCACACGAGACCGTGCGGCTGTCGATCGACACCGCGGCCTGCCATCTGTTCGACAAGGGCGGCCTGGCCCTGTCCCGGTTGGTGCGGCATCCTTTGGCGGCCTGACGGCCATCCGCCTGCAGCGTGTTGCCCGAACCGACGCCCCGTGTCACGAGGCCGGTTGCACGACGTGAAAGGCGGTCCCGGTGTTGGCGGCCACGCCGCTCGGGTTGGTCCACGGAATGGTCCTGACCGCGGCGGTGCTGCCGGCCCATTGGTCCATGACTTGGATGCCGCGCTCGTTCTGCCCCAGGTAGATGGCCGCGTGGCTGCTGCCGTCCGTCGCGTTCGCGTAGCGGTCGGCGCTGTTGAACGTCGCGATTGCGGTGCCGGGCCGCAGGTCCGTGTTGCCCCGCACCGACGCGCCGCATTTCCAGTTCCGGGTCGGGCCGATGCCCGGGCTTGCCGCTTGCACTAAGGCCACGCATTGGCCGGAGCCGGTCGAGCGGCCGAGATAGTGGGCAAAGTCCGCCGCCACGAACCCCCCGGCGGTGCCCAGCTTCACGGCAGCCCCGCCGCTGGCGGTTGCCGTAGTCCGCTGCCCGAACGCCCCGCTGCCCGGCGTCGCCTGCCCCTTCGACGCTGCGGCCATGGACGCGGCGGTGAGCGCGGCGAAGCTTCCCGCGGCGGCGTCGGGCACCCTGGGGCCAGTAGGCAGCAGGCGCACCTGAGCCGGCGGGTTCCGCAGTATGAGACCGAGATTTTGGATCAAGCCCATCCCCCAAAGCCGCATCGGAGCCGGATCGTAGCGCGCAGGGGTTGCGAAACCGTTAATCGGGTGCGCCCGTGAGCATCAGCCCGGCGGGCGGACCTGGAACTGGCTCCATTCGCTTGCCGCATAATGCCCGACGCTGCGGCCAACGGCGTAAACGCGCCAGGCATAGCGGCCCGGAACCCGGTCCAGCGTCGCCAGCGCCGCGGTTTCGTCCAGGGTGATCGCGAACACCTCCCGCGGCTCGATGGGGTCAAGCGCCAGAAGCTGGACGAAGAACCGCACCGGAACCGGCTGCGCCGGGCTGACCCAGACCAATTCCACGGTGCCCGCGGCGCCCGGGGCGCCGGCCAGCACGGGGATCACGTCGCCGTCCATCGGCGCGGTCGGTTGCGCCGGCTCAATCGGGCGGGCTGCGTCCACTGGCGCCTGGGAACGCGCCCGAGCCTCGCTCCCGCCGCGGCGCAGCGCGGCCAGCCTTTCTGCCGCGGCCGGCAGGCCTGGGGCGGCAGCGCGGAACCAT